>CAZZGM010000302.1:0-4557 GCA_964653955.1 uncultured Bifidobacteriaceae bacterium
GGACGGTATGCCACCGGGGCTCTGTCCTGTCCGGCCCCGTCGCCTGGTGTTACCGATCCCGCCGTGCCCGGCATCACACCGCGCATGCCGGCTCGTGGGAACGGTTCTTGTAAACCCGCGCCGCGTGAGGTGCAGATGGTCCTCCTGAACGGACGATTCGGATTCCGGGCGGCACTGCTGGCCGCGTTGTTGACCATGGGAGTCCTGCCGGCGGCGGCACAGTCGTCGGTGGGCGTGACGGGTGGCGCGTCCATCGATCCCGAGCAGATATACGTCGGGGTGTACTGGCAATCGCCGGACATTGGCGGGCGCTTCCGCCTGCGGCCGGGGCTGGACGGGGGCTTCGGCCAGAACATGCGGCTGGGCACCGTCAACCTGGACTTCGCCTATCTGCTGCCGCTCGGCCAGAGCCAGTGGTCCATGCTGTCCGGCGGCGGGCCCACCGTGGTCATCACCCGCTTCACCGGTCCCTTGTCCGCACTGGGCACCGACGTCTCCGCCGGTGCCAGCTGGCTGGTCGGCTTCGCACACGACGGCGGCTTCCACGTGGACATCCGCGGCAGCTGGGGCTGGGGAGGACGCGTGCCGGGACTCAAGCTTGGCGTGGGCTGGGCGCTGAAACTCCAGTAGCGGGCAGGCGCGTTCGACGAACGCGCGGTTCGGTCCCCGGCCGGCCCGGATATTCCGAGCCGGTATCCATAAAAACAAACGGGCGCGACCCTCGCAGAGGATCGCGCCCGTTGTGGTGTCTGGGTCGAGTCGCGGGCTCAGTTGCCCGGGCGGCCCGGCCACGGCATCGGCGTCGGACCAGG
This sequence comes from uncultured Bifidobacteriaceae bacterium, assembly GCA_964653955.1. Lineage (GTDB taxonomy): Bacteria > Acidobacteriota > Vicinamibacteria > Vicinamibacterales > UBA2999 > VFZN01. The sequence continues at coordinate 813 of CAZZGM010000302.1, forward strand.
CTTGGTGGCGGCACCCATGCCCTTCATCACGAACTTCTGGAGGCGCTTGCCAGTGTAGGTTTCCGTCGTGAAGATGTTGCCCTTCGAGTCCACGGCAATGCTGTCGACCCCGAGGAACATCCCGGGCTGACGGCCGCCGTAGCCAAAGTGCGTCAGCTCTTCCATCGACTTGCGGTCGAAGATGCGGACGTGCTCGTTGGCGCCATCGGCCATGTAGAGGAACTGCTGCTCGGGATCCTTCGAGAAGGCAATGTCCCACACCGAGCCGTCCGAGAGCGTCTGCTTCTCGACGAACACCTCGCGGACGAACTTGCCTTCGCGCGTGAAAATCTGCACGCGGTCGTTGGGACGGTCGCACACATAGACGAGACCGTCGTTGGACATCTCGGCGCAGTGCACCGGATTGCGGAACTGCTGCGCGGGCGGCTCGTTCGGGTTGTAGCGGCCCAGCTGTTCGTCCGTCGGCGGCTTGCCGTAGGCGCCCCAGATGCGCTTGATCTTGCCCGAGTCGAGGTCGATGACGGCCACGCGGTGGTTCAGGTAGCCATCGGAGACGTACCCCTCGTTCTCCTTGGGATCGATGAACAGCTTGGCAATGCGGCCGAAGCTCTCCATGTCGTGGCTGTCGGCCACATAGGCCGGCTTGCCTTCCACCTTCGGATCGCGGCGCGCGCCGGGCTTGCCGAACTGCGCCACGAACTTGCCGTCGCGCGTGAACTTCAGCAGGTGCGCGTCCGGTCCGCCGTTACCGCCAATCCACACGAAACCCTTGTGGTCGACGACAATGCCGTGGTTCGACTCGGGCCAGGCATAGGGCGCACCAGGCTGCGGGCCGCCCCAGCTGTTCACCAGGTTGCCCTCGGGGTCGAACTCGAGCACGGGCGGCGCCGACTGGCAGCACTCGCTCACGCGCGGCTGGCCCTCGGCCGGGAACGCCAGTTCCGTCCGGTCGAGGTTGCCCGGGTCGTTACCGCGGTGGATGATCCACACGTGGTCCCGCTCGTCGATGCCAATGCCAATCGTCATGCCCAGTACCCAGTTGTTGGGCATCGGCTTCGGCCAGAACGGATCGACTTCGAACTGTGGAGCCTGCGGTGCCTGGGCCGACGTTCGATCCAGCACGGCCTGACCAATCCCCAGCGCTGCCAGCAGAGCGGCCAGACTCAGGCCGACGAACTTTCGTGATCGCAACACTCGCGCCATTCAGCCCCCTTCGAAAAACCTGCCGAGTATACACGGGATTGCGCCGGAGGTGTAACGTCACGGCCGCGCCCGGCCGGCAGGCCCGGTGCCCGTGGTAATCTGCGGCGGTTTCACCATGCCACGGCCTCGCGTCCTGTTACTCCCGCTGCTCCTGCTGATTCTCGGCATCCAGGCCCGCCCGCTCGCACACGAGGTCCCGAACGAGGTGACCGTACTGGCGTTTCTGAAGCCGGAAGGACAGACGCTGCGGTTTCTCGTCCGTGTGCCCATGGAGTCGCTCCGCGACATCTCCATCCCGGTGTTCGGCGACGGCTACCTGCAGATTTCTGTGGCCGACGAGGCCCTGCGCGATGCCGCCACCCTGTGGATTTCCGACTTCGTGGCGCTGTACGAAAATGGCGCGGCACTCCCGAAACCCGAGGTGCGGGCGGTCCGCGTCGACCTGCCATCCAACCGCGCGTTCGGCAGCTACGAAGCGGCCATGGCCAACGTCATGGAACCGCCGCTGCCGGACGACACCAATCTGTACTGGGAGCAGGGCATCCTCGACGTCCTGTTCGAGTACCCCATCCGGTCGGACCAGTCGCGGTTTGCCATTCATCCCGGCTTCACGCGGCTCGGTCTCCAGGTAAACGTCGGCCTGCGCTTCCTGGCGCCCGACAAACCCGAGCGTGTGTTCGACGTGCATGCCGAGGTGGGCGTGGTCGAACTCGACCCGCGCTGGCACCAGGCGGCGTGGCTGTTCGTCAAGGAAGGGTTCTGGCACATCCTCGACGGCACCGATCACCTGCTGTTCCTGCTGTGCCTCGTCATTCCGTTTCGCCGCTTCCGGCCGCTGATCATCGTCGTCACCGCCTTTACGGTGGCGCACTCCGTGACGCTGATTGCGTCGGCCTACGACATCGCACCCAATGCGCTGTGGTTCCCGCCACTGGTCGAAACGCTCATTGCCGCCTCGATCTTCTATATGGCCATCGAGAACATCGTCGGCGCGGGCGTGGAGCGGCGGTGGGTCATGACGTTTGCGTTTGGCCTGATCCACGGCTTCGGCTTCTCGTTCCTGCTGCGCGAGCGCCTGCAGTTTGCCGGGTCGCACCTGCTCTCGTCGCTGCTGGCCTTCAACGTCGGCGTGGAACTCGGTCAGTTGCTGGTGCTGGTGCTGCTCATTCCGGTGCTGAGCATCCTCTTCACGCGCGTCGTCCAGGAGCGCATGGGCATCATCGTCCTGTCGGCCATCGTCGCGCACACGGCCTGGCACTGGATGGCCGAGCGCTGGGACGCGCTCAGCCAGTTCCCATTCCCCATCCTCGACGCCCCGGCGCTGGCCAGCCTGATGCGCTGGATGATGGCCGCGATCGTGGTTGCCTGGTTCCTGTGGTGGGCGTCCGGCAAGGTCCGCCGCTGGGAATCACAAGATTCACAAGATGTGATGACGTAGTGACATCACTACATCATCACGTCTCGTGAACCGTTTATTTTTTCACGTACTTTTTTACCGCGCGTGGACCGACCTCGGCACCGTAGATGTTGCCGTCGGCGTCCACCGCCACGCCCTCGGCTGCCAGCGTGCCGCGTGAGCCGGGCGAACCGTCGGCCTTCGTCATCACGGGCTTGCCGTCCACCATCGAAAACTTCTCGCCGATGCTGGTCGGGTCGGGAATGAAGGCTGTCACCTTGCCATCCGCAATGGAACCAATGCGCATGCCGCGCATCCACGCGCCGTGCGGCGGGTTGACGGAGCCCGATTCCGAGTCCGCGCCATAGAGGATGTCGTTCTTGTCGATGAAGATGCCGCTCAGCCGGCTGAACTGATACCAGGTGTCCAGCGTCCGGTAGGTTTCGGGGTCCAGAATCTGAATGCGATCGTTCGAACGGTCGGCCACGAACAGCCGTCCCTTGGAGTCGAACGCCAGTCCGTGCGGCTGCATGAACTCGCCCTGCACGGCCGAGCCCATGGTGCCGAACTCGCGCAGGAACTTGCCGTCCTTGTCGAACCGGATGAGCCGCGCGCGCGACGGCGCGGCGTTGCCATGGCCTTCGGCCACGAGGATGTCGCCATTCGGATAGGTGATGACGTCGTTGGGCTGGTAGAACGAGCCCGGATCCACGGGCTGACCGGGCTGGTTGCCGCCGGGCTTGCCGAGCGCGAGCAGGAGTTTGCCGTCGGGGCTGAACTTGAACACCTGATGCCCCACCACCTTGTCCGGGGGCGCGGGCAGCGGCGCATCCGCCGGCTGGCCGGGACGCCGGCGCGGCAGGTTGTCCTGGCCATCGGTCACCCAGACGTTGCCGTCGGCATCCACGTGGATGCCGTGCGGGAACACCATCATGCCCTTGCCGAAACTCAGCAGCAGCGTGCCGTTGTTGTCGAACTTCAGGACCGGATCGAGCTCGGACATCGCGCCCTTTTCGGCGTCCCAGCAGCCGTTGGCCTGGCAGCGTTCCGCGACCCAGATGGTCCGGCCATCCTTATCGATGTCGACGGCGCTGGTGGAGCCCCACTCGCGGCCGGCGGGCATCTTGAAGTGGTTCTCGATGGTCT
>CAZZGM010000303.1:0-4547 GCA_964653955.1 uncultured Bifidobacteriaceae bacterium
CAACCCGGACACCGACTGGCACCGTCACTCCCCGTCCGAGCTGGTGGAAACCGGCGTCGACCTCGGCGGTTCGCCGCGCGCCATCATCTGCTGGGGCCGCCTCGCCAAGGTGTGGGCGCTGCTGGTCCACAAACGCGACGAGGTCTACCCGGAAGACATCCAGGACCTCGCCCAGTACGTCCTCGGCCATCGCATCTGGCTCGGCCCCCACGCCGCCAGTCACGGCCTGACGACGGACGCGGTGGTGAAGGACATCATCGAGAAGGTGGCGATTCCGTAGGAAGGCAGAAGGCACAAGGCAAAAGGCACAAGGCACAAGGCAGAAGGCAAAAGGCGAAAGAGAAGGCGGAAGGTAAAAAAGGGCGGACGTGCGGACGCGTGAGCAGGCAGTCGAACCGTTGATCAATCTCTCGGAAATCACCGAGGTGGAGCTCATCATCCTCAAACGGATGCGCGAGTTCACGCCCGGTGAACACGCGAGTCTGTTCCACGGTCCCGGCTTCGACTTCGTCGGTCTGCGCGACTGGCAGGCGGGCGACCGCTTCGAAACCATCGACTGGGCGCAGTCCTCGCTCACCAACTTCAGTCCGCTCATCGTCCGCGAGTTCGAACAGCCCACCACGTCGGGCGTGATCATCGTGGCCGATCGCTCCGCCTCCACGCGCTGCGGCATGGACGGCGTGCCCATTGCGGTCACCATTGCCCGGGCCATTGCCACGGTCGGGATGTCGGCGGTGTTCTTCCAGGACTCGATTGGTCTCATCACCTTCGACGCGCGCACGGGCGAACTGGGTGCGGTGCGTCCGCGCATTGGCAAGGGGCAGGTCATTCACTGCATCGAGGCTTACAGCGATGGACGCGGCCTCCAGGACCTGCAGGGCGCGCACAGCCTCAGCGCCACGCTCATTGGTTTTTCGCGCAAGACGTCGCTGGTGCCGGTCATTTCGGACTTCCTCTTCGAGGACGCCGACACCGTCCTGCGCGAGCTGGCGCTGGCCAACAACGTGCACGACGTGTTCGTGGTGCTGGCCGACGCATCGTTTGCGTTCGAGCTGCCGCGCCTGTCGGCGGGCTGGATTGAAGCGTTCGACGTGGAGTCCGGACAGACACGCCTGCTTTCGAGACGCGAGGCCATGAAGCTGCAGTCGCGCACGGCGGCGTGGCAGGACGATGTGGCGGCGCGGGCGGGGGATGCGGGACTGGATGTATTACGTCTGGGCACGGACCAGACGAAGTTCGACATTACGCTGCTGGAGTGGGTGCAGGAGCGGCGGCTGAGGCGGAAGCGATGACGGTGCGAACGATGGAGTGGTGGACGCGTATGCGTGTGATGCTGACCATGACGCTGGCGGTGCCGCTGGCCACGATGCTGGCCGTGATGCCCGCCGCCGCGCAGGCGCCGCAGGACGAGCTGACCGATGTGGAGGTGGAGCCCATCACCTGCTGGTGGCGCAGCTCGACGTCCGCCGTGCGCTCGGGCGAAGCGTTCCGGCTGATGCTCACCTGCCAGGTGGTGGAAACGGAGAGCACGCGCGTCGTACCTGACGTGTCGAAGCTGGATCCGTCAGTGGTCCAGTTGCAGCCCTTCGAGGTCATCGACGGATCGCGGGCGCCGGACATGCGTGTGCCCGGCAAGCGGTTCTTCCAGTACGAATACGAGCTCCGCCTCGTCAACGAAGGCGCGTTCGGCTCGGACGTCGACGTGCCGGAGCTGCAGATTACCTATCGCATCGAAAGCCAGGTGGCGCGCGGCGAGGCCATCCAGGGACGCGATCTCAACTACAACCTGCTGCCCATTTCCATCCGCCTGCTCTCCATTGTCCCCGGCGACACCATGGACATCCGCGAAGCACCGGCCGCCGCATTTGCGGCGGTGGAAGCGCGTGAGTCGCGCGCGGACCTGCTGCGGCTCGTCGGCACGCTGCTCTTTGGCCTGGCCGGCGTCGTGGTGCTGGCGGCACTCATCAATCTGCTGCGCGCCAAACGTGCGACCGCGCGTGTGGTGTCGTGGCAGGTGCCGCCACGCCGCGCCGCCGCCGTAGCCGCGCGCGAGCTGGCGGACGTGCGACAGCAGAGCCGTGGCGGCTGGGACACGGACCTCGCCGGGCGCGCCCTGGCCGCGGCACGCGTGGCCGCGGCACTGGCTTCGGGGCAGGACATCGGCCAGGTGCGGGCCGCCGCTGGCGCGGCACCGCTGGACGGTCAACTGCTGGTCCGTGGCTGGCTTGGCCGCGGTGGCGCACTGGTGTCCGGCGCCACGACGGCGCAGGCGGCCGGTGATGCGGCCGTGGCCGACAGCCTGACGGCGTTCTCACGCGCGCGTTACGGACGCGGTACGGCACTCGACGGCAGCGCGCTCGACGAAGCACTGGACACGGCCATGACCACCGCACGCCGTGCGGCGTCCAGACACTCGTGGCTGGCCACGCTCATCCGGCGGAAGGCACGTGATTGACACGCTGAGAGGCCTCTTCGTCCTGGTGCAGGCCACCTGGGCCGAGTGGGGACAACTCCGCCTCTCGGAGCTGCACTTCTCGCAGGGCGCGACCGCCCGAAACGCGGTGGTGGCGCTGGTCGGCATCGCGCTCGGCGTGCTGGTCATTCGTATGGTGATGCGCGCCTCGGCCCATCGCGGCCGTGTGGCATTGCCCGCGCTCGTCGGTCTGCGCACGCCGGCACGCCTGGCGGCCATCCGCCACGGCGCCCTGCTGCTGGGGCTGGCCGGGCTGCCCTTCTTCATTCTCGCGCTGGCCGATCCGCGCACCGCCGTCACCCGTGAGGAAGTGTCCTATCCCGGACGACGCATCAGCCTGATGACGGCGCTGCCGGCCAACCGCTTTGCCGAAGGCGCGCCCAACAATGCCGCGTTTTTCACGACGGTGGGCGCCGCGCGCTATTTCATCGAGCGCCGCATGAACGGCCAGTACCGCGACCTGATGGCGCTCATCGAGTTCGGAGACGATGCGTATGTGATTACGCCGTTTACGACCGACTACGAAAACATCCTGCTCAGTACCTCGCTCATTGGCGACTGGCAGGAGTTCATGGCCTTTCCCGATCAGGGCACGGTCATTGCCCGCGCCGTGCAGCAGAGCGTGGCCATGTTCGAGGCGTTCAAATACCTGGACGCGGCCGGCAACCTGATGGTGATTTTCAGCGACGGTGCCGACGCCGAAGTACTGGAAAGCGGCAAATCGGCCTTCGACGTCGTCGAAGAAGCACGGCGCGCGCGCATTCCCATCTACTTCATCAAGGTGGCGCGCGAAACGCCGGGGCGGGCGCAAATTGGCGACGACATCTGGCGCAGCGCCGTGCAACGTACGGGCGGCCGGTTCTATCCGGGCGCGGACGAAGCGTCGCTCGAACGCGCGCTGGCGGACATCGACCGGGCGTCGGCCGGTCGAATCGAGTACAAGCAGTACAGCACCGAACGTCCGCGGTTTGCGCCGTTTGCCATGGCCGCGGCCGGCCTGTGGTCGCTGGCGCTGCTGCTGCGGATGACGGTTTCAGTATTTGGAACGTTTCCCTAGGCGGGAACGCGCGCAACAGGTGCGGCAGGTTCGTGGAGAGTTGATATGCGCACATTGATGGGTTCCGTGGTGGTGGCGGCCGTGCTGGTCGTGGCCGGGTTGGTGATGTGGCAGGGCAGCGATCTGGAGCAGCGCGTGGCGGCAGCCGAACGCGACCTGGTGACGCTGCGCTATCAGGACGCCGGCGCGCAGGCCATGGAGGCACCACCGGCATGGGCGGCCTATCTGCCGGGATCGGGCAAGACGGCAGAGGATGCCGAGTCGCTGGTCGCCACGTCGAAGTACTGGGACGGCGACTACGCCGCCGTGGAAGGCGATCCAAAAGCCAAACTCCTGGCCGCCAACGCCGCCTACCGCGCGCTGCGCAAGGAAGGCGGCAACTGGCAGACGGTGGTGGGACGCCTGGACGGCGTGGTGAAGGCCTATGCCGACGTCCTGCGCGAAGACCCGTCCAACACCGAAGCCGCCTTCAACTTCGAGTACGCCACGCGCCTGCGCGCGGCCATTGCCTCGCGGCGGCGCGACGTGGCGCCGGACGATCCCATTGCCGGCGGCATGACCATTCACGGCGGCGTTGGCGAAGTGCCGGTGGACACCGAGTCGCGCCAGTTCAAGATGATTGTCCCGATGCGCCCCGACGAGCGGCAGGAAGCCGAGAAGGCCGGCAAGGGCGGGACACGGCAGCGGAAGGGATAAGCGTCGGGCTCAGAGGTTCCACAGTGCTGGCGTCCGTGATTTCGTTCGGGGCACCACAATATCTGCCCCTGCTGGGCGTGCCTGGCGTGCTGCTGCTGTTGTGGCTGCGGCTGGCCTGGCGGCGGCGGCGTGATGTGGTGGCGCTGCGCCGGCGGCGGTTGATGCCGGTGCGTGAGCGGTTTCCGCTGATAGGCGAGCTGCTGTTCTGGCTGTGCCTGCTGGCGGCACTGGCGCTCACCATTACGGCATTGGCACGGCCGCGGACGGCGGCGGCGCTCATCCGCACCGCGGGAGTGGATCTCGTGGTGCTGCAGGACGGAT
>CAZZGM010000304.1:0-4532 GCA_964653955.1 uncultured Bifidobacteriaceae bacterium
CCGCCTGGATGTTCTTCATCCGGTAGTAGTCCATGATGCCGAGGTTCCCCTGCATGAACGCCGCAGCCATCGCGCGCGGCACTTCGGCTTCCGCCTCGACGACACGCGCGCGCATTTCCTGCTCGAGCGCAACCGCCATGGCCCGGCGTTCTTCCGCCTTGGCCTGGGCGATCTGCTTGTCGGCGTTGGCCTGGTCGATCTGCAGCTTGGCGCCGATGTTTTCGCCAACGTTTACGTCGGCAATGTCGATAGAGAGAATCTCGTACGCGGTGCCGGCATCGAGGCCGCGGGCCAGGATGTTCTTCGAAATGTGATTCGGGTTCTCGAGCACGTCCTTGTGCGTCGTGGCGGAACCAATGGTGCTGACCATGCCCTCGCCGACACGGGCGATGATGGTTTCTTCGCCGGCGCCGCCGACCAGACGGTCGAGATTCGTCCGGACCGTTACCCGTGACACCGCCACGAGCTGAATCCCGTCCTTTGCGACGGCGGCAATTGACGCCGTCTCGATGACTTTGGGAATGACCGACATCTTCACGGCTTCGAGCACGTCGCGCCCGGCCAGATCGATTGCGGCGGCACGCCGAAAGGGCATCGTGATATTCGCCTTGTCCGCGGAGATGAGCGCGTTCACCACCCGGACGACGTTCCCGCCGGCGAGATAGTGCGCCTCGAGCTCGTTGATCGACACGCCCTGCAGCCCGGCTTTGACGGCGCTGATATGGGCGTTCACGATGGTGGCGGGCGGAACGCGCCGGAGCCGCATGCCGACGAGCGTGAACAGGCCGACATACGCCCCCGACGACCAGGCGGCAATCCAGAGCGGCACCGGAACGAAATACAACCCGAATGTCAGAGCCGCGATCGTCGCGACCAGCAATGCCATGGCGCCAAGCGCGCCGGTTTCAAGCCCAGTCATCGTGTTCCCTTCGTGTCTGTCAAGCGGCGTGACGCTGCCGGACGACGATCCGATTTCCGTCCACGCGGGTCACCTCTATGACCGCCAGTGCTTCGATGAACTCACCGTCCGACACGACGTCCAGACGTGTCCCCGCGATCTCCGCGATGCCCGCCGGCCGCAGCGGCGACACCGCGGTTCCCGTCCGGCCCAGCCAGGAGCGGTCGGTGTCCGGCGCCGAGGCATATCCCAGTTCCGCCTGCATGCTCTCGTCGAGCACGAACCGGCGGCCGTATGGCAGATACGGCAGGACGCGCAGCAACCCGAACCCGCACACGAGCGCGACCAGCAGTGACATCGCCGTACGGCCGAACGCCCAGATCACGACCGGAGCCGTGGCACCTGCTCCGAAGAGGGCCATGCCCAGTCCGGCGACGAGCGCGACAATCCCTGCAACCCCCGCGACGCCGAAGCCCGGAATCAGGAATACCTCGGCCGCAACCAGCAGCACGCCCGCACCGACCAGCACCAGTTCTTCCCAGCCGGCAAGTTGAACGAGCCAGTGCCCCCAGAAGAACGCTGCGAACGAGAGGAGTCCAATGAAGCCCGGGAGCCCGAAGCCCGGCGTCCGAATCTCGACCAGGATGCCCAGGAGCCCAATCGTCGTCAGGAGCGATGCGACCACGGGATTCGTGAGAAATCGAACCACCGCCTCCGCCCACGTTTGCGACGGGCGTTGCAGGTTCGCGCCGCCCAGGCCGACGGCATCGAGCGCGGCGTCCAGCGTGTCGGCGCTGAACTCGACGACATGATGGTTTCGCGCCTCGGACACCGTGAGCGTGAGAAGTTTGCCTTTTTCCACGACACCGGGGATCTCCACATCGGCGTCCACCATGGCTTCCGCGAACACGGCCGGACGGCCGCGGTGCTCCGCCGTCGCCGCGAACTCCTTGCGTAGATAGGACACGGACTTTTCGTCCGCCGCCCGTGGCTCGCCGCCACCGCCGATGACCGGCATTGCCGCGCCGATCGTTCCCCCACTCGTCATCACGATTGTTTCGGTCGCGAGCGCGAGGAGCGCCCCGGCCGAGATCGCGCGCGGGTTGACGAAAGCGATGGTGCGTATGTGCGTCCGAAGCAGCGTGTCGCGCATGGCCACCGCGGCATCGACGCGGCCGCCAAACGTGTTGATCTCGAGGACCACCGCGGCGGCATCGGCCTGTTCGGCCTCCCCGATGACCCGCGCCAGGAACGGCGCGAGGCCAAAATCGATCACCCCGTCAATGGGCACCACATAGACGAGCGGGCGTGACGTCTGCCCCGAGGGCAGGGCCGCCGCCGCGAATCCGGCAAGCAGCACCACGCATGCCGCGATCGCACGCCAATGGTGCCCGCGCATCATGCCAGCTGAACAGCGAACCACACCGCCACGCCAGCGGCGAGAAGAAGTATCACTCCGCGCATCCTGGAAGCCGACTGCCGGTCGATCTCGGCACCTTTCGCCTTCCAGCGCTGCCAGCGGATGTCCTCTTCCCCGCCGGCAACGATCGTAAGAGGCTGGCTCATCGGAGCGCCTTCTGGATGCTTTCGGACATGCTCTGGCCAGGCGCATGCCACCGCCACGTCACGACGAGAGGCGGGAAGATGGCGAGGGCCACCAGGGCCGTCCAGCCCGACAGCGATTGCACGTGACCGGCCAGGCCCGCAATCAACATTGCCGACCCCCAGACCATGGCAACGATGGCTTTGATGGATTGAAGTTGCATATCGGAAGCGTACCAGCCGCTACCGAAACGCGCTGTTCCCGAGTGCACACCCGGCAAAGCGAGCCGCTTTCGACGGTTGTGAGGGTTTGTCTGTCCGTTGCGGCACAGACAGGTGACCGGCAATCTGCCAGACTCGGGATATGGACTATCGCGCGATCCTGAATCGTATCGACGGGGAACCGGCGCGCCGGCTCGCGCATGATCTCGAGAGCTGGCACGGGCGTATGGAAGCCCATCGCCATGCCATTGCCGCGCTCGGCTTCGATCCCGACGGCCATCCGACGTGGGAGGATTGTCCGCACGCCGAGGCACGGCAGCTCTGGGACAGAGCCGTTCTCACGCTCGGCAGCGGCGCCCAGGAGTTCGAGTTCCTGTTTGCTTCGTCGCGGGGGGCGTCACCGGCGCGCACTGTCTAGACGGGTGCTCCACCGGTATTTCCCGGCTCGCTCAGCGCCCGGTCGGGTCGTAGCGCAGGAGCCGTTCTACGGCGCCCAGCCAACGCGCGAGCTCGTCGGCCGTCGGAGGCAGTTCGTAGACCTGGTGATGGCACGCCTGGCTCAATCCATGCCACGCGTGGCGCACGTCGCTGACCAACTCTTCGTTCGACAGGTAGGCGCCGAGGCAGAGCAACTGTGCGTGGCGGGACACATCTTTCACGGGACGTGCGACCGCGCACCAGAGGTCGTCCAGTCCCTGCTCCAGCGCCTGGCGTCCCAGCAGCGCCACCGCCCGCGGCCAGAGCCCAGCCAGTTCCGGTGGCCTGGCTGCGTCGCTCGTCTTCTTTCCTTCTCGTGCGCCACCACGCCCGTGAGGTTCGCCGCCGATCAAGGCCCTGGCGGCTGACGTCAACTCGAGAGCCGTCACCGGAGGGTTCCAATCTGCCCGGCAAGCGACTCGGCATCGCGGGTCAGGCGCTCGAGGCCGCCTTCGTAGTCGCCATGTGCGCCTTCGTTCAGCGCGCGCAACACGACGTCGGATCCACTCCACCGGTTGTTCAGCCCTCGCCCCACATCACCCGTCTTCGACACATCGTCAAATAGTGCCAGCGCCACACGCTTGCGCAGCGTGTCGGCCTCGTCGAGTCCGTCCTCGACATCTTGATGCGTCTGGCCCGCATCGAGCCGGCGACGACGTACCACGTCGACGCATGCCGCTTCGACACCAGCACGACAGAATCCCGGCACGAGACGCCGCTGCACGTCCACCGGCAGTTCCCCGGTCCTCACGATGGCCATCGCATCGTCGAAATGTCGTCTGGCGGGCGATTTCAGCTCCCTGATCTCGACCATCGAGCGCGGGCGTCGTGTCACTTCGATGACCCGCGCCGGCAGCAGTAGATGACGCAGGGCGGCGGGAAGGCGATCGTCGTGCGTGAACACCACCACCTGCCGCGTGCGCGCCGCGTCGTGCAGCGCGCGAGCCAGACCATCCACACGCGACGGGTCCATGGACTGCACCGGGTCGTCGATCACCATGAAGCGGAACGGGCTTTCGGGCAACGACGCGCGCGGCATGAACAGGCTGAGTGCCAGCGCGTTCAGTTCGCCCTGGCTCATCACGCCCAGAGCGGCACCGGCCACGCCGTCCACGGTGACGTCCAACGCGACGTTTCGCTGCGTCTTCGTGCCCTTCAGCGCGACGTCCTCCAACTCCACGTTGCTCTGCTGGCGAAGCTGGCGCCAGATGGCCTTGGCGCGTTCGGCGATGGGACGGAAGCGCTCGGCCCGCATGTCGGCCTGCACCTCGTTGAACCACTTCTCGGCCTTCTTCAGCTGGCCAACCTGGCCCTGCGCCTCTGCCGCGGCGCGTGCCTGCGGCATCCACTCGCGGAGTTCGGCGGCCATGGGTTGCCACACATCCTCGCGCCG
>CAZZGM010000305.1:0-4505 GCA_964653955.1 uncultured Bifidobacteriaceae bacterium
CGGTCTTGCCCGCCTGGCGCGCCATGCGCATCGATCCGGTCACCGCCATGCGCGAGGAGTAGCGGGGCTTCCGCCTTCCGCCTTCCGCCTTCTGCCTTCTGCCTTTTGCCTTTTGCCTTTTGCCTTCTAATCCAGCATCTTGTGGCACGAGTCACAATCCGCCGTGATACTGGACCCATCGGTCGCCATGTGGCCACCGTCGTGGCAACGGAAACAACCGAGCGACGAGCTGTGCCCGATGTTGTCCGGATAGACGCCAAAGGTCATGTTCATTGCCGGGAACACGTTCCGCCGGTAGATGGTCTGGATGGATGCCACCGATCGAGCCAGCGCCTCGGCGTCCACATCGCCCGACTGCGTCTTGTAGAAACCACGCAGTTCCTGGTCGATAGCGGCCAGCGCCGCTTCAGTATCCGGATAGTCGGCCTGCACCAGCCGAACACCTTCGCGCCGCACGTACGGCAGCGAGCGCGGCAGGTCGCCGCGCGCCATCGCACGATCCACCGCTTCTTCGGCTGAGGTCGCAATCCGATGCGCCACCACGTTGTGGCAGTCAATGCAGTCCATCGTTCGACGTTCACCCGCGGGCGGCTCACCTGGCGTCACGCCATCGGCCACATACTCCTGCGTGGAACCGTCCGGGCGCGTCACGCGCACCCAGGGAATGTCCTGCCGTTCGGAATCCGTCGAAACGAACTCCACCTTCACCGATGGCAGCGCGTGCCAGTGGATGCCGCGGCCGGTGGGCGTGTTCGGTCCGCCCACATGCAGCGTCATGGCCGTCGCCATCTCGGTATTCTCCTCATCGTCCGCATACGTGCGCGAGACACGGATGACCGAGTCCATGCCGCGTTCGGGCCAGTGGCAGTTGCCGCACGTCTCGAGCGCTGGACGCATGTCGGCCACGCCGGGAATCGGGCGAGGATAGTTGTTCGTCACGACATGCACGAGCTGCCGGACACCGGCAAGCTTGTAGTGGACGAACGCTTCACTGCCTTCGCCGATGTGGCACTGCACGCACGTGACCTTCGAGTGCGGAGCGTTCTGCCAGGCCGTGTATTGCGGGTGCATCGGCTCGTGACACACCTGCCCGCAGAACTCCGGCGATTCCATCCAGTGCAGCGTGCCGTAACCGGCCACGAGCACAATCGTCAGGTTGACGGCCGTCAATGTGCCAATGGCCAACGCCACGCGCCGCGTGCGTGACTGGCGGAAGTCCACCACCGGCCACTCGGCCGCTTCGGGCCGGTGTGCCAGCAGCCGGCGCTGGCGCGCCATTCCCCAGGGAATGAGCACCAGCCCCATCAGAAAGACGGCCGGCAGGGCAACGAACACCACCAGGCCGGCGTAGGGGTTGACCAGCAACCCCAGGCCCATGGCCGTTGCAAGTGCGACGAACACCACGGCGGATGCCGTGGTGATGGCCACCCCGGCCATCGCCAGGGGGTGGCGAAGCAGAGCCGCGCGATCGGCAGACACGACGCGTGCCTACTTCAGCGACTGCATGTAGGCCACCAGCGCGTCGACGTCTGCTGGTGGCAGCTTGGCATAGGTCCGCGGCATGAGCGGCTTCTTGGTCGACTTCGCCTTCGCGGCGGACGCCACCGGATCCACGATCCACTCGCGGATGTCCTCGGCCGACAGTCTCGCGCCAACGCCGTCGAGCGGGCTCAGCTTGTTGCCCGTGCCAGCAACCTGGTGGCACATCGAGCACTTCTGTGCCGCATACAGCTGCTCGCCTCTTGCCGCGTCCTGGGCCTGCGCCATTACCGGCGCTGCCAGAACGGTCGCCACCATCAGTCCAGTCAATCCCCGTCTCATGTCTTCTCCTCCGTGATGCCGTGCGTCAATACGGCATCCGTCAGTCTGTAGCGGCACCGGCGCGAGAGACGCTTCACGCGCGAGAGCAGATACCGTCAGCAGCGGCCGGCGACAGGGACGAATCGGGGACGAGAGTCCACCCCTGCAAACGACAGCCTGTGTGATCCTATAGCACATCATGGATCATTCCATGGTCACGGCCATCGTTCTTGCCGGCGGCGCATCGTCTCGGATGGGCCGCGACAAGCTGTCGTTACCTTTTGGCGACGGGTCGGTGATGGCACGCGTCATCGACGCCGTGCGAACCGTTGCCGGCAACGTCATCATCTGTGGCACACCGCATCAGGTGCCCGATGGTGTACGCGTGCTGGCCGATATCCATCCCGGCCGGGGGCCCCTCGTCGCGCTGCTCGACGCCGTGGCCGATGTGCCGTCCGACGTGGTGCTGGTCGTGGCGGGCGACATGCCGCTCGTCCGCGCACAACTGCTGTCGCTCGTGCTTCGCGAACTGAGCGGACACGACGCCTGCGTGCCCCGTGTGGGCGGCATCCTGGTACCCACGTGTGCCGCCTACCGCCGCCGGCGCGTGCTCGACGCCGCACCGGCGCTTGGTGCCACCGGCCGCACCAGCCTCCACGCGCTCGTCGCCTCACTGGATGTTCGCGTGCTCGAGGAAGACACGCTGCGAACGGCCGACCCCCACCTTCTGAGCTTCACGCCCTGCAACACGCCCGACGACTATCGCCGCGCGCTTGCCCGCGCCGGCGGTCAGCCGTCTGACCGCCGCGTATGATGGGGTCATCGATGCTCGATCAACTGCTGGAAGCGGACGGCCGTCCGCACCCCTCTCCCTCCGATCTGGACGCCTGGTACACCCGCGTGGAGCACGTCGCCGAAACGCTGGACGTGGGCCCGGGCACGCGCGTCTTCGATGTCTCCTGCCGCGCCGGTGCGTTTCTGCTGCCACTGTTCGAAAACGGCTATGTCGTAGGCGGTATGGACACGTCGGCGGCCAACGTCGATCTCGCGCGCCGCGCCATGCCGGCGGGCCGTTTTTTCACCGGCCGTGTTGCGGAACTCGATCCCGCTGATCCCTGGGACGTCGTCCTCGCCAGCCGCGGCTTTGCCGGCTGCACGAGCACGGACGATGTGCGAGGCGCGCTGGCGCGCATGACGGCCAAGGCCACGCATGCGGTGGCTGTACTGGCGTTGCGGGAAAGTGGCAACGAGGGGAGTGCCGCCGATGGCCCCGTGCTGGAACGGGCCTGGCTGTTGCGGGAGCTGGCGGAGCTGGGGGCCACCGCCGTCCAGTTCGAGGACGACGGCGGCGGGCGATATCGCGTGTTCGCGCGCGTGTGAGATCGGCGCGGCGGAGAGCGTCGTGCTACTGGAGCATCGGCACCGGCGCGTCCCAGCCGCGGGTGACGAAGTCCATCATCGTTTCTCCCAGCAGGATGAGCAGGAAAAACAGGCTGGTGACGATCACCAGCTTGACCAGATGACTGCTGTACTTCACGTGCATGAAGAACAACACCACCAGCGTCGCTTTCAGCGTGGCAATGGCCAGCGCCACCGGGAAGTTGAGTGGCCCCAGCTCCACGAACGCGGCGCCGACGGTCACGCCGGTCAGCACCATCAGCGACAGGAAGATCGTGTAGTAGAGGCTCTTGGGCGAAACGTGTCCGGACATGGCTAGGTACGCTCCACGAGGTAGAGGAGCGGGAAGAGGTAGATCCACACGAGGTCGACAAAGTGCCAGTAGAGACCGGCCATTTCGACCGGCGTGTAGTAATGACTGTCGAAGCGCCCCTTCCACGCCATCCACGTGATGACGCCCATCAGCCCGAGCCCCACGATCATGTGGAGCGCGTGCAGACCGGTCATCGTGAAGTAGAGGCTGAAGAAGATCTGCGTCGTCCCCTGCAGCGGATGGCTGAGTGGCGACGACTCGTGACCGGCCACGGCCCCTTCGGCGCCGCCGTGGTCCGCTTCCCAGATGTAGGACGCGCCGGGCACGTGGTGGTGCTCGAACTTGTCGGCATACTCCACCACCTTCACGCCCAGGAACACCGTGCCGAGGATCATCGTCAGGATCAGCCAGCGGACGGTGGCGGCCCGCTCGCTGGTCTGCGCCGCGCGGACGGCCAGGGCCATCGTCAGCGAGCTGCCGATGAGGACGGCGGTGTTGAACATGCCGAGCCCGATGCCGAGCGTCTTGCTGGCTTCGGCAAAGGCCTCGAAGTACCACACCCGGTAGAGCATGTAGGCGAAGAACAGCCCGCCGAAGAAGAGCACCTCGGTGAGCAGGAACACCCACATCCCGAGCGTGCTGGCCTCCTTCTGCTGCCGCATCGTTTCGAAGTGATGCTGCAGCGCCGGATGGTGCGCGGCGTGGCCGTGCGCCTCTGCGTGTGCAACCGCGTTAGACACGATTTGCCTCCCGAACGACGTGCGGCGTGTATTCGTACGGCTCACCGTGCACGACCGGCTGCTCCGTGAAGTTTTCCGTGGGCGGCGGCGACGGCATCTGCCATTCGAGTCCGGTGGCGGTCCACGGGTTCGGACCGGCCACGGCGCCGCGCTTCAGCGACCACAGGAAGTAGATGACTGGCAGCAGGTAACCAATGCCCAGGACCGCGGCGCCGTGGCCGGTCCGAACCCGTGGACCGCCACCGGACTCGAAT
>CAZZGM010000306.1:0-4492 GCA_964653955.1 uncultured Bifidobacteriaceae bacterium
TAGCTTTCCTGACACAGCCGCTGGACGCGGTCGGCGCTTCGCAGCACCTGACGGTCGGCGGCCAGTTCCTCGTCTTCGCCCGGCACGAGCGCGGCGGTGGTGAGCTCGTGCAGCTGGAACTCCACCAGTTCCAGCCGTGCCGCCCGTTCGCGATCGTCCATGCGCAGGCGGTCGATGCGCTGACGGACGTCGTGCACACGCGCGAACGCGGCGGCCGTCCGCTCGCGGGACTCGGTCAGGTTGGCCCACTCGTCCAGCACCAGCAGATGCTGCGCCGGATCAAGCAGTTGCTGATGTTCGTGCTGTCCGTGGAGCTCGACCAGCCGGTTGGCCAGGTCCTTGAGCGCGGCCGCCGTGGCCAGGGCGCCGTTGATGAAGGCGCGGCTGCGGCCCTGCGAGGTAATCTCGCGCCGGACCACGATTTCCCCTTCGTCCGGCGTCTCGAAGATGGCTTCGACCGTGGCGAGGTCTTCACCCGTGCGAAGCAGGTCCTGGGTGGCACGCCCGCCGAGCAGCAGGCCCACCGCCTCGACCAGGATGGACTTGCCGGCGCCCGTCTCGCCCGTCAGGATGTTGAACGATGGTTCAAATTCGACGGCCACCGACTCGATGACCGCGAGGTTGCGGATGGCGAGGTAGCGAATCACGGCAGGCTGGCCCTCACGCCCCGCGCGTGGTTTTGATAAGCGGGCGGAACTCTCACTCTATCATGGGTTTGACAGAATTTCCCGGCCCATGCTACGGTTGCACGGAACCGCGCTACTCCCAGCAGCGCACTCCCCAATCGAACGGAATTCGGAGGACTTGTTGCCGACGCCTGGGTCGTTTGTCCTGGCACTGCAACTGGAAGGCAGTGCTACGTCCACTCAGGCCGCCGCGGGAGATGTGGTTGGACTTGTCCTCGAGGCAAGTCCGATATCCCAGGCGGTCCTTGTCATCCTGCTGCTGTTTTCGGTCGTGGCGTGGGCGGTCATTGCCCAGAAACTTGCCGCGTTCCGTAAGGTGGACCGCCAATCGGCGCAGTTCATCCAGGTGTTCCGGAACAGCGCGAAATTTTCGGACGTGCAGTCGGTGTGCCCGTCGCTGGCGGCCAGTCCGCTGGTCGGCATGTTCCTCGCCGGCTACGCGGAACTGAATGCGCAGTTGCGGCATGGCACCCCGGCCGGCAGTCCGGGAACCGCCGCGCCTCGTCCTACCCTCAAGAGCCTGGCAGCCGTCGATCGTGCGCTGCTGCGGGCCTCGTCGACAGAAGTGACCAAGCTCGAGAAGAGCCTCACCTTCCTCGCGACGACGGCCAGCATCACGCCGTTCATCGGGCTGTTTGGCACGGTATGGGGGATCATGTCGGCATTCACCAGCATTGGCGCGCAGGGCTCCACCGACCTCTCGGTCGTGGCCCCGGGTATTGCCGAGGCGCTGGTGGCCACGGCGGCGGGGTTGTTTGCCGCCATCCCCGCCGTCTACTTCTACAACCACCTCACCACGCGCGTGAAGGGCTTCGCGACCGATATGGACGACTTCGCGCTGGAGTTCCTGAACATCTCGGAGAGGAACTTCACCTAAGGGGGCGCTCCCCCGAAAGGACGAGCCCGCACATGCCCAAGGTCCTCCCGCAGGCAGAGCCAGGCGGCCGCCGCTCCCGGGGGCGGCGTGTCACCACGTCGCTCTCGGAAATCAACGTCATCCCGCTCGTCGACGTCATGCTGGTGCTGCTCATCATCTTCATGGTGGCGGCGCCGATGATGCAGCGCGGCGTGGAAGTGAACCTCCCGGTCTCGCAGCGCGCCGATCGTATGTCCGAAGAGCGGATGTACGTCACCGTGCCGGCGTCGTATCGTACGGATGGTCGTGTGTACATCGACGAGGAAGCCGTGGCCGGCGAGGTGCTGCCGGAACGGATGCGGCAGGTGATGCAGAGCAAGGAGCAGAAAGAAGTGTTTCTGCGCGGTGACGCCGAGGTCCAGCTCCAGGAACTGATGGAAGTGATGGACCGTTTGAAAGAAGGCGGCGTGGAGCGGGTCGGCATCGTCGCGATTGCGGCTGACCCGCGGCGGGGGCGCCGGTAGGTCATGGACGCAGTGTCCGCCGTCCTCGTGCGGCGCGCGCACGACAGCGAGAAGATTGGCCCGCTCATCGGCTGGTCACTCCTCATCCACGTCGTCCTGACCTTGATTGCGGCGGTGGTGCCGTCCGGCTGGCTGGGGATGCGGCAGGCGGATGAGCCCGAGGTGGTGATGCGCATTTCGCTCGACGGCGCGATGGGCCCGCGTGACGGCGGCCTGGCCACGCTTGGCGGCCGGCCGGTTCAGGAAGTGCAGCCGGAACCTGCGCGGAAAACCGTGGAACCTGTACGCCCGCCGGCGGCCAAGGCTCCTGAAATGGTCGAGCCGACCAAGGCGCCGCCGAAGAAACAGCCGCCGCCACAATCGAAGGTGACGGCCAAGGATCCGCGTGGCACCACGCCCACCAAGGGCCCCGAACTGCAGAAGGGTACTGCGGTAGCGCAGACGGCTGGGCGCGGCCAGGGCTTCGGACTTTCTTCGGGTGGCGGTGGCGGCACCGGCGCTTATCTCGACACGGCGAATTTCTGCTGTCCCGACTATCTGGCGACAATGCTCGACCTCATCAATCGCAACTGGAACTCGCAGCAGGGCGCGCAGGGAACGACCCTCATCAAGTTCGATATCCTACGCGACGGCCGCATCAGTAACGTACAGGTGGAGCGTTCGAGTGGTGTGGCCGCCCTCGACTATTACTCCCAGCGTGCCATGACTCTGGTGCGCCAGTTGCCGCCGCTGCCCGCCGCGTACACGGCGGACACACTGACGGTCCACCTGAACATGGACTACATCCGTTAGGACGAGACGCATGACCCACTACCCCTCCTCCCGCCATCGCCCCTTTGCCTGGGCCCGTCTGCTGACGGCTGCGGCACTGGCCACCGGTGTGGCGGTGACGGCCGCACCGCAGCAGCAGCCACCACCGCGGCCGTCGCAGCCGACCAGCGTGGAACTGCGCATCACCGGCGATCCGGGGACGCCGCCGCGACTGGCTGTGCCCGATCTCGTGGCGCTGTCGTCCGATCAGGAAACGCAGGAGGCGGCCCGCACCATCGCGCAGGTGCTGTGGGACGACCTCAACTACGAGCGCGAGTTCTACATGATTCCGCGCGACACCTACCGATCGATTCCGGCGGCGCGTTCGGTGGCCGACGTGCCGTTCGATCGCTGGCGCGAACTGGGCGCCGATGGTGTGGTGATTGGCGTGGTGGAACGTGTCGCGACCGGCATTCGCGTGGAGATGCGCCTCTACAACGTGCGCGCGCAGCAGCAGAGTTATGGCCGCGAGTACACGGGCGCCGCCGCTAACCCACGCATCTACGCGCACACCATGGCCGACGAAATTCACGAGTCGCAGCGTTCGCTGCGCGGCGTGGCGCGCACCAAGCTCACCTTCTCGTCCGACCGCAACCGCGACGCCGTGGCCAACACCGTCGAGAAGCGGGACGTGAAGGAGATTTACATTGCCGATTACGACGGTGCCAACCAGCGGCGCATCACCATCAACCGGAACCTGAACATCAACCCCACCTGGTCGCCGGATGGCCGTTCCATTGTCTATACGTCGTACCGGAAGATGCTGCCCGACATCCTGATTTCCAACATCTTCGTCGGCACGCTCGAAGAGCCGGCCAAGGGCATCGGCCAGAATTTCCTGCCGGTGTTTTCGCCCGACGGCAGCCAGATTGCTTTCATGTCGACGCGTGACGGCAATTCCGAGATTTACGTGATGAACCGAGACGGATCGAACGTGCGCCGCCTCACCAACAATCCGGCCATCGACTCCACCCCGACGTGGTCGCCCTCCGGTACGCAGATCGCGTTTACCTCCGACCGGACCGGCGCGCCGCAGATTTACGTGGTGGGCGTCGACGGCACCGGTTTGCGGCGTCTCACCTTCGAGTCGTATGCCGACCGCGCCACGTGGTCGCCCGAACCCTACAACGAAATTGCCTTCTCGGCGCGGACCGGCCCAGGCTTCGACATCAAGATCCTCAGCCTGGCCGATGGCGTCACGCGCCAGATTACGATTGGTGAAGGCACCAACGAGAGCCCCGCATGGTCGCCCAACGGACGTCACCTGGCGTTCACGTCCACGCGCGCGGGCCGCAGCCACATCTTTACCGTCGATCGTGACGGCCGGAACGTCCGGCAGGTCACGCGCGACGGCAACAACTTCACGCCGCACTGGAGCCGCTGAGACAGCACTCCGACGGCACAGATTGTCGCGGGCCGGCCGCAAGGGGCCGGCCGCGATCGGACACACGAGTCGGACAGCACTGACCTGGAGTACAGACGATGACGCGCACTCAACTGACGACGCTGGCCACCGCGGTGGTCCTGGTGGCCATGGTGGCCGCCTGTGCCAAGAAGCCGGCCCCCATTGCGCGGCCGATGCCGCCGCCCGGCGAGAGCATTCGTGCTCTCGCCGG
>CAZZGM010000307.1:0-4454 GCA_964653955.1 uncultured Bifidobacteriaceae bacterium
CCAGTTCTGCACGGTCGAGTACTTGATGGTGGCCCGGTCGAGCGCCACCAGTTCGACCACGGCGGCGTGCAGCTGATTTTCGTCACGCTTGGGCGCCGTGCAGCCTTCGAGGTAACTCACCGAAGCCCCTTCTTCCGCGACGATGAGGGTCCGCTCGAACTGGCCGGTGTCCTTGGCGTTGATGCGGAAGTAGGTGGACAACTCCATCGGGCACTTCACGCCCTTCGGCACGAACACGAAACTGCCGTCGCTGAACACCGCGGAGTTGAGTGCGGCAAAGAAGTTGTCGGTGTGCGGCACCACCGAGCCGAGGTACTGACGCACCAGCTCGGGATGGTCCTTCACCGCCTCGGAGAAGGAGCAGAAGATGATGCCGAGCTCGGCCAGTTTCTTGCGAAACGTCGTGGCTACCGACACGGAGTCGAAGACCGCGTCCACGGCCACGCCGGCCAGCATCTGCTGCTCGATGAGCGGAATGCCCAGCTTGTCGAAGGTGGCGCGGATTTCCGGGTCCACCTCGTCCATGCTGCCCAGCTTCTTCTTCTCCTTCGGCGCCGCGTAGTAGGAGATAGCCTGGTAGTCCACCTTTTCGTAGGTGACGTTCTGCCAGGACGGCTCGGTCATTTTCAGCCAGATCTGGTAGGCGCGCAGCCGCCACTCGAGCAGCCACTCGGGCTCCTCCTTCTTCGAGGAAATGAGCCGGATGATGTCCTCGTTGAGGCCCTTGGGAGCGATGTCCTGCTCGATGTCGGTGACAAACCCGTACTTGTATTCGGTGTTTGCCAGTTGCTCGATGACGTCAGTAGAGGTGGACATAAAACGGGTTCTTCCGTGGTTCTAGGCCGAAAACGACTCGCCGCATCCGCAGGTACTCTTCGCGTGCGGGTTGCGGAGCGTGAAGTTCGTGGCCATCAGGTTGTCTTCGTCGTAGTCGAGCACGGTACCGTCCAGCAGCTTGAAGCTGCGGGGGTCGATGAACACGCGGGTACCGTTCGGGCCTTCGAAAATCTGGTCCGTGGTGCGGGGCGCGCCGTCGAGCGCAAAGGTGTAGGCGTAACCCGAGCAACCGCCGGCCTTCACGGCAATCCGCAGGCCGCCGGACTCGAAATGCTGCTTGGACAACTGGCGGGCAATGACCCGCGCGGCGCTTTCCGTGATCTCAATCATGTTCTTCGCCTCGTTCCCGCACCGCGTCGGCCACGCTCAGCCGCGCGGCTTCGGCGGCCATCTCCGCCACGTGTGCGCGCTCGTCCGGCAGGTCCAGTTCGCCGGCAATACGCGCGCCGGTGATGCCGCCCGCCGCGGCTACATCCGATCCTTCCAGCCACTCCGCCGCCAGCGCTGCCGACGCAATGGCGGCACTGCACCCGAACACGCGGAACCTGGCCTCGTCGATCCGGCCGTCCCGCACGCGCACCTGAATCCGCACCGTGGTGCCTGACGCCAGCGAGCCGGTTTCGCCCGTACCCACCGCACCTTCGCCCTCGGCCAGCGTGCCCACGCGCCGCGGATTTTTCACGCGCTCGAGCACGGCTGCCGAATACACCGTCTATACTCCCGCGCCAGCCCTCGCCCGCCCTGCCGGCGACATCGCCCGCAGATGCATCACCACGTCGGCCACATGCGCAGCCGCCGCATCCACATCGTCTTCCGTGGTCCAGCGGCCGACGCAGAACCGCAGCGACGCCAGCGCCCGGTCGCGCGGCAATCCAAGCGCCTCAAGCACGTGCGACGGCTCCGCGCTCAAACACGCCGCGCCCGACGATACGGCGACATCCGTCAGGCCCGTCACCAGCGATTCGCCGTCCACATCATCGAACGTCACATTCAGGTTCCCCGGCAGCCTGGGCTCCGGCGCACCGTTCAACGACACGCCCGTGAGGCGATCACGCAGCCCGTGCCACAACCGATCCCTGAGCACTCGCGCGCGGGCGCTCTCGACCTCCAGCGCCTCGCCCGCCACCTCGCAGGCCCGCCCGAACCCGACAATGGCCGGAACGTTCAGCGTGCCGCCACGCAGTCCGCGTTCCTGTCCGCCACCACGCACCGGCGTCCGCAGTCGGCGTTCCACACCGCGGCGGACGAACAACGCACCCGCGCCCTTCGGGCCATACACCTTGTGCGCGCTGAACGACGCCAGGTCCACACCCAGCGCGTGCAGATTCACCGGCACACGTCCGAGCGCCTGCACGGCGTCGGTGTGCACCAGCGCGCCGCGTGTGTGCGCAATCGCGGCAATGTCGGCCAGTGGCTGCAGCACGCCAATTTCGTTGTTGGCCAGCATCACGCTGACCAGCAGCGTCCGCTCGTTCACCGCCGCTGCCACCGCGTCCAGTTCCACCACCCCTGACGCCGGCACCGGCAGCATCGTCACGTCCCAGCCCGCGGCCGAAAGATCGCGGCAGGGTTCGAGCACCGCCGAGTGTTCCGTAGCCACGGTCACCACGTGGCGTCGTTCCGCCGGCGCCGCATTCGCCACACCGGCAATGGCCATGGCGTTGGCTTCCGTCGCGCCGCTCGTGAACACCACTTCGCGCGGTGACGCGCCCACCAGGCGCGCCACCTGCCGGCGCGCGGTTTCCACCGCGTCGCTGGCACGCCAGCCGTACCGGTGCGTCCGGCTCGAAGGGTTGCCGAACTCCCCGGTGAAGTACGGCAGCATCGCCTCGAGCACGCGCGCATCGACCGGCGTGGTCGCGTGGTGGTCCAGATAGATCACGCTACGGCTCCCCCGATCCCACGAACACCATTGGCTGCACCCGCGGCGTCACCGGAGCCGCCGGCACCTGGTCGGCCGCCAGTTCCGCCAGCGACACGGTGGTGAGCGTTTCGACAATGCGGCTCTTGAGCTTCCACAGCGGGTCGCGGATGCTGCAGGTGCCAAACTGCTCGCACGCGTGATCGTCGGGCGAACACGCCGTCACCGTGACCGGACCGTCCACCGCCTGAATCACGTCGGCCACGGTCACCGCCACGGCCGGCCGCGCCAGGCGATACCCGCCGCGCGTGCCCTGCACCGACACGAGCAACCGCGCGCGCACCAGCCTCTGAAGCACCTTCGCCAGCAACTCGAGCGGGATGGCGTACGTCTCGGAAATTTCCCGGGCGCTGGACGCCTCGGCCCCGTCCGGCCGGATGGCCAGATGCTTCATCGCGATGAGCGCGTAGTCCGATTTCTTGGAGAACCTCAGCATAAGGAGCCGCCTCGATATCCGACCACCAAAGTCCTATTTTAGGACAAGACCGCGTGGGATCCAAGTCGGCCGTGACCGGGACCCGCGCGGACCTGATTCGGTATCAGTACTTCGGCTGCGTCGGGTCCACTTCGTCCGACCAGCGCAGGATGCCGCCGGTGAGGTTGGCCACGCGCGGGAAACCCACGCTCCGGAGATACGCGGCCGCCTTGGCACTGCGCGCGCCGGACCGGCACTGGCACACCACCAGCACGTCGCGATTGATCTCGCCGTGCCGCTGCGGGATCTCGCCCAGCGGAATCAGGACGGAGCCGTCGATGCGGGCAATCTGGTACTCCTGCGGCTCGCGCACGTCGACAATGATCAGTTCGTCGCCGCGATCGAGCGCGGCCTTCAGTTCCTTCGGGGTCAGGTCCATGGTCGTGGCAGATTCGCTGCTGTCCGCCGGAGCAACCGCACCGGCTGTCGTCACCCCGCCGGGGGCGCCGCAGAACTGATCGTAGTCGATGAGCTCACGCACGGTTGGCTGATCGCCGCACACCGGGCATTCTGGATCGCGCCGGAGCTTCAACTCGCGGAATCGCATCCGCAGCGCGTCGAATACGAGGAAGCGGCCCACCAGCGGCTCACCGGCGCCGAGAATGAGCTTGATGGTTTCGGTGGCCTGGATGGTCCCGATGATGCCGGGCAGCACGCCCAGCACGCCCGCCTCGGCGCAACTGGGCACCAGGCCCGGCGGCGGCGGTTCCGGATAGAGGCACCGGTAGCAGGGGCCACCCTTCGTGGCAAACACCGACGCCTGTCCTTCGAACCGGAAGATGCTGCCGTAGGCGTTGGGTTTCCCCAGCAGCACGCACGCGTCGTTCACCAGGTACCGCGTCGGAAAGTTGTCGGTGCCGTCGAGAATGACGTCGTAGCCGCGGAACAGCTCCAGCGCATTGGCCGAGGTCAACGCCTCCTCATAGGTGTCGACCTGCACGTGCGGGTTGAGCGCCTGCAGCATGTCCTTCGCCGACGCCAGCTTCGACCGCCCCACGTTGGGGGTCGTGTGCAGCAGTTGACGCTGAAGGTTGCTCACGTCGACCACGTCGAAGTCGACGATGCCAATGGTGCCGACGCCGGCCGCGGCCAGATACATGGCCGCAGGCGAGCCGAGCCCGCCCGCGCCAATGCACAGCACCTTTGCCGCCTTGAGCGCGCGCTGGCCGTCCATGCCGACTTCCGGAAGAATCAGGTGCCGGCTGTAGCGGCGCACCTCGT
>CAZZGM010000308.1:0-2285 GCA_964653955.1 uncultured Bifidobacteriaceae bacterium
CAAAGCCTGCCGGATCCGGCGGGGCGGCGCCTTCGGCCAGCAGGGCCGTGCCGAGCAGCAGGTGCACCGCATCGGCCAGCGATGGATCGTCGGGCGAGGCCGTGTGCATGTCGCGCAGCTTCGCCACCAGATCGTGCGCGTCGTTGATCTCGAGAATGCGCTTCGCACTGGCGGGCGCATCGCCTTCTTTGCCGGCTGCCTGCCGCAGCATGCGCTCCAGCGCGGGACTGAGGTCGTGTTCGCCGGCCACGAGGCAGGCCGGCGACGTGGTGAGCCGCGACGACACGCGCGCTTCGCGAACGTATTCACCGAGCGTCTGCTCGAGGAACGCCAGGAACGGCCGCAGTTCGGTGTCGCGTGTCTTACGCGCCTCTTCGGCCGCGGTTCGTTCGGCTTCCGATCCGGGCTCGACGCCCGCGCGTGCTACCGACACCAGCGGCTTGCCTTCGAACTCGGGCACCGACTGCGCTACGAACTCGTCGATGGGATCCACGAAGAACAGCACTTCGTAGCCGCGCGCCCTGAACGCCTCCAGGTGTGGCGAGCGTTCGGCAATGGCCCGCGATTCGCCCGTGACGTAGTAGAGGCTGGTCTGCCCCTCGGGCATCCGCGACACGTACTCGGCCAGTGACGTCGGCTCACTGCCTTCGCGCGTCGACTGGAACAGCAGCAGCGTCAGCAGCCGGTCGCGATGTTCGGCGTCGCCCGCGGCCAGGCCTTCCTTGAGCACGTTGCCGAACTCGCCCCAGAACGTCAGGTAGGTATCGCGCCGGCTCGTCAGCATGGTGGCCAGATGATCCAGCACCTTGCGCGACAGCCACGTGCGCATCTGCGCGATGTGGCGATCCTGCTGAATCATTTCGCGCGACAGGTTCAGCGGCAGGTCCGACGAGTCGACCACGCCCTTCACGAACCGCAGGAACGGCGGCAGCAACTGGCGGCAGCGGTCCATGATGAGCACGCGCCGCACGTGCAACTGCAGGCCGTAGTCCTGGTCGCGGTAGTAGAGGTCGAACGGCGCCTTCGAGGGCAGGAACAGCAGCGCCTGGTATTCGAGCCGGCCTTCCGCCTTCAGCGACAGCCGATCCAGCGGGTCGTGCCAGTCGTGCGCTACGTGATGATAGAACTCCGTGTAGCTCTCGTCACTCACCTCGGACGCGGTCTGCGTCCAGATGGGCTTCATCGAGTTGAGCGTGACCCACTCGGGAACGCCGTCCTTCACTTCCTTGAGCTTGATGGGATGACCGACGAAGTCCGAGTGTTTCTTCACCAGCGAGCGCAGCACCTGCGTGCTGGTGTAGTCGGCCATGCCGTTCTCGGGGTCGACCGGCTTCAGGTGCAGGATGACGTCGGTGCCGCGGCGGAAACGGCTGGCATCGCTCACCGTGTACGTGCCATCGCCGGCGGACTCCCAGCGTGTGGCGGTGTCGGTGCCCGCCTTACGCGTGATGATTTCCACGCGGTCGGCCACCATGAACGCCGAGTAGAAACCTACGCCAAACTGCCCGATGAGCGACGCCTGCGTGTCGCTGGAGCTGGCGGCCGCCAGTTGCTGCACCAGCTCGCGCGTGCCCGACTTGGCAATGGTGCCAATCAGCGCAATCAGCTCGTCGCGCGTCATGCCGATGCCGCTGTCGCTGATCGTCAGCGTGCGCGCCTGGCTGTCGGGCACGAGCTCGATGTCGAGCACCGGATCCTCCTCCAGCAGAGCGTGCTGCTCCAGCGCCTGCAGCCGCAGTTTGTCGAGGGCGTCGGAGGCGTTCGAGATGAGCTCGCGAAGGAAGATGTCCTTGTTCGAGTAGAGCGAGTGAATGACGATGTCGAGGAGCTGGCGTGTTTCTGCCTGGAAGGCCAGGGTCTCGGGTGCGGAAGTCATAGGAGCCATTGTAGGATGACCCGCCTATGCCCATGTCGGTCCGCACCTGGCTTCGTGCGCCCGGCCTGTTTGCCGCCGCCGTCCTCACGCTGGCGCTGGGCATCGGCTCCTCCACCTCCCTCTTCTCCATCGTCCATGCGGTGCTGATTGCGCCGTTGCCGTACGCGGACGCTGCTTCGCTGGCCATCGTCCGGGCCGAGCAGGACTTCGAAGGCACCAGCCGGCCCGTGGGGGCGGCGTTTCAGCCCGATGCCGTGGCGCTGTGGCCGCGGGAAGGCCAGACCATGGCGCGGGCCGCGTTCCACGCGGATGGGGTGGCGTCGCTGGCGCGGGACGCGGGTTCGGTGTTGGTGGACACGGTGGCCGTATCCGGACCGTTCTTCCAAACGCTGGATGGCCCCATGGCGTA
>CAZZGM010000308.1:2295-4447 GCA_964653955.1 uncultured Bifidobacteriaceae bacterium
GATGAAGAGCCGGTGGTGGTGGTGAGTACGTGGCTGGCTCGTCGGGTGGTGGAGGAGGCGCGCGGCGACGTCCGCGAAGGGGGAGTGGGCGACTCGATCGAGCCGGTGCTTGGCCGCGTGGTGACGCTCAACGGACAGGCGTTGACGGTGGTGGGCGTCACGGCGCCAGCGTTCCAGTTTCCGAGCGCGCGAGTGGATGCCTGGATTCCCGCCGGAACGGTTCGCCAGCAGAACCCGCGCTGCTGCGGGTTTACGCCGGTGCTGCGTTTGAAGGCCGGCGCGTCGGTAGCGGCCGCATCCGATGAAGTGGCGGCGCTGGTGAGAGGCCTGGGCGAGCAGATGCCGCGGCAGCTTGCCGACACGAGAGTACGCGTGGAAAGACTGTCCGACGCGCTGGTGGCGCCGGTACGGCCAGCATTGTTGACGCTCATGGCGGCGGTCACGCTGCTGCTGGTGCTGGCCTGTGCCAACGTGACGAACCTGCTGCTGGCTCGCAACACCGCCCGGGCGCACGAACTTGGCGTACGGCGGGCGCTGGGGGCGTCGCGGGCGCGGCTCGTAGCCGATGCCCTGGCAGAGGGGGCGGTGCTGGCCGGTACCGCGGGCATTGCCGGTGTGGCGCTGGCGTCGATGCTGGTGAACGCGCTGCAGGTCGCGTGGCCCGGCGCGTTTCCGCGTCTCGAATACGTGCGGCTGGATGGCGTGACGATGCTCTTCGCGCTTGCAGCCTCGACCGTCGTTACGATGGTGCTTGGTGTACTGCCGGTGTTGCCGGCGGGCAATGTGCAGCCGTCACTGATGGCGTCACAGCGCTCCAGCACCAGCCATCGTGGTGCGCGTCTGATGCTGCGCGGGCTGTCGGTGGCGCAGCTTGCCGTGTCGGTAGTGCTGGTGGTGGTGGCCGTCTTGCTTGGCAGAAGTCTGGCGGCGCTGGCCGGCACGGACGTGGGCGTCGACACGCGGCAGGTGGCCACGGCCTCGCTCAACCTGGCCATGGACCGTGAGCTCACGGACGCGCAGCAGGTGGACCTCGTCAACCGAGTACTCGAGCGCCTGACTGCGGCGCCTGATGTGGTGGCGGTTGGTGTGGGTGCTGCCCGCCCGCCGGATACGAGTCGCATGGCGCTCACCATGAACCGCAGCGATGCACCCGAGGCGCGCGCCAACTACATGGCCTCGGCGGTTCCAGCCACGTCGGGTTACTTCCAGGCACTTGGCATTCGCCTGGAACGCGGCCGGCTGTTGACCGATGCCGACACGCTGGACGCACCGCCGGTGGTGGTGCTGTCGGCCGAAGCGGCGCGTCGTCTGTTTCCAGACACCGACGCGATCGGGCAGCGCGTGCAACTGCCGGTGCTGCGCGATGGTCAGACGTCGACTGAGGACATGACCGTGATTGGCGTCGTCTCCAGCGTGAAGTACGGCGGGCTGGACCAGGACGCGGGCGATGCGGTGTACCGGCCGTTTGCACAGCAGGCGTGGCGGGCGGTGTTCGTGGTGGCGCGGACGGCTGGCGACCCGTCGGCGTTCACCGCGCGACTGGCACGTGAAGTGGCGGCGGTCGATCCGGAAATAACCGTGTCTGGTGTGGCTACGCTCGATACGGTGCTGGCCGACATTACCGCGCCGCCACGGTTGCGCACGTGGATGCTGGGCACGCTGGCGGGAGCGGCCGTGCTGATTGCGGCCGTTGGTTTGTTTGGCGTGCTGGCGTATTCCGTGACGCAGCGGCACCGCGAGCTTGGTGTACGCATGGCACTGGGCGCGGACGCGCAACGCATTCGCCGCATGGTGCGGCGCGAAGGGCTGTGGCTGAGCGGCCTTGGGGCCGCCGTGGGCCTGGCCGGTGCCGCCGGGGTTTCGCGGCTGGTGGCGAGTCTCCTGTACGCGACGTCGCCGACGGACACGGTGTCGTTTGTGGCGGCGGGTGCCGGTGCCGTGATCGTGGGACTGATTGCCAGCGACCTGCCGGCACGCCGTGCCGCGCGGGTAAACCCGACGGAGGCGCTGAAGGCGGAATAGGCGCGAGGGTCGTGCCCGTGCCCCGGGGCTGCGCGCCCGGACCGCGTTGGGGCATACTTCCACGCCATGACGACTATCCGCCTGGCCGTTGGTGCGTTGAGCCTGGCACTGCTGGCGCTGATTTCGCTCC
>CAZZGM010000309.1:0-4426 GCA_964653955.1 uncultured Bifidobacteriaceae bacterium
CGTGATTGAGGATGCGGTCGGCCACATCTGCCATGGAATCCGCCGCGAACGGCAGGCGCGCGGTCAGCATCTCGTAGAGCACCACGCCCAGCGCGAAAAGATCCGCACGATGGTCCACATCTCCGCCCCGCAACTGCTCGGGCGGCATGTAGTTCAGCGTCCCCACCACCATCCCGGCCATCGTCAATGATGCCGCGGTGTCGTGCACGTCGCGCAGGGGCGAAGGTTTGGCCAGGCCGAAGTCCAGCACCTTCACGAGCTGGCGCGACGTAATCATCAGATTGCCGCTCTTGATGTCGCGATGGACGATGCCAAGGGCGTGGGCTTCGTCGAGGGCGTCGGCTACCTGAATGGTAATGTCGAGGCTGTCGGCCACCGGCAGCGGGCCGCGGGCAATGCGTGCTGACAGCAGTTCGCCTTCGACGTATTCCATGGCAATGAACAGGCCATCGTCGTGCTCGAGCAGGTCGTAGGCCACCGCGATGTGCGGGGAACGCAGTTGCGCGGCCACCTGGGCCTCGCGCACCAGGCGGGCGCGGGCGTCGGCACCGGCACCAAGCGAACGGGAGAGAAACTTCAGCGCAACGCGCCGGCCCAGACGTGTGTCTTCGGCCAGGTAGACGTCGCCCATGCCGCCGCCACCCAGGCGGTCGAGCACGCGGTACTGGAGGATGGAGGTCCCGGAAAGGCCTGCGCCGTCAGGCACCTGGCCATTATAGTGCGCCGACATATACGGAGGCCTGCCCCGGGTGTCGAACTTGCCCTCCTCAGCGGCACGTGCACATCACATGAGACCGGAACGTGCGCTTCTGGCCGGTGCTGGCGTTCACACACCGGTGGCCCGCCATTGCCGGCTGCCTCCTCGTGCCCGTCTGGTTCCTGCACTGTCGTGATGTACGTGCGAATGCCCGCGCTGTCGGCCGAAGAACGGCGCGCGCCGCCGCTCGCGGTGGACGCCATCCGCATTTGCGCGAGCGGCCCCCTCAGTACAAAGCAGCAACGCGAGCGTCACGATGATGAACACGTCAACACCTGGAGTGCCTCGCACAGGACAGAGATCCAGCCCGATGGCAGTTCCGGCGTCGTCATCATGTCGAACACCTGGAAAGCCAGACCGTCAAAGCGGGCCAGGCCGTTGGCACCGCCGACCCACATATAACCGTCGCGAGTCTGCGCCAGCGCGTGTACCAGGTTCTGCGGAAGGCCGTGCTCGATGGTCCAGGTGCTGCGGACGTAACCCGGGATGGTCGTCTGGGCAAACGCGAGCGGTACACCAAGTGCGAGCCACGCGGCGGCGCACAGACTGCGTGTCACCTGAAGCAGCACAAATCTAAGCATCGGAATTGAATGCCAGAGACGACGGCTCGAGCAACCGCGGGGACACACGGTGCTCAACGAGACGCGACGCCCGTTAGGCTACCACGGCCGGACCGATGCCAGGCGTTCAGCCGGACGGCTGCAGCGCCGCCCACTTGCTGCGCGGCGGTGCTAGAACATCCGCGACTGGCACCCGTCGACGACGACGGTCGTGCCGCTGACCCAGCTGGCACGCGGCGAGGACAGAAAGGCGACAACGTTGCCGACTTCTTCGGCGGTGCCAAAGCGGCCGAACGGCAGTTCGCGGCCGATGAACTCCGCGATGCCGCGCGGATCCTCCTGCTGGCGCTTCCACCACGAACCGCCCTCGAACAGGATGGAGCCGGGCGCCACGCCCACGACACGAATCTGATCCTTGGCCAGTTGCTGGGCCAGCGATTTCGTGAGGCTGATTTCCGCGGCCTTTACCGCGTTGTACGTCATGCGGCCGCCGGCCTCACGTCCGTAGATCGAGGAGATCACGACAATGACGCCGCCGCCGCGGTGGCGCATGTGCGGGACCGACAGCTGCGAGCAGCGGATGGCCGGAAACAAGGTGTTGTCGAACGCCTCGCGCCATTCGGCGTCGGTGGTCTGCTCGAGATTGCCACCACGGCCAAGGCCGACGTTGTTCACCAGGATGTCGATACCACCGCATTCCACGACGGCGGTCTCGATGAGGCGATCCACGCCGTCCGGTGTCGAGACGTCGCAGGGCACCGCTACCACCTTCGGACCACGTCCCCATCGTGATTTCAACTGCGCGGCGGCCTGCTCCAGCGCTTCGGCACCGCGGGCCCCGAGCACCACGTGACACCCTTCCGCCACGAGAGCCTGCGCGGCTGCCAGCCCCAGCCCGCGGCTGCCGCCCGTGATGACCGCTACCTTTCCATCGAGACCGAGTTCCATGCACTCTCCGTTGCGCAGGGCGCTGCCCGGCGCGTCGTTCCGGGGACGAACGGCGCGGCCTCGCCGGCCGGTGTTCGCCACCTGCCAACCGGCTCGCCCTTTATCGACCGCCCGTAAGGTCGTTCAGGCGCCAGTCGAAGTCGTGAAATTCCATCGAGAAGGTGTTCCGGTCGAGGAAGTCCGCTTCCGAACGCACCACGTTCGGCGTGATGAGCCCCAGCACCGCCCGCTCGAGCGGGCTCCTCGACGCAAACTGCGCGTGGGCGCGATCCGCGAACGTGGCAATGAACGCCGCTTCACGCCACGAGAAGATCGGGTTCACGCTCAACGTGTTGGCCGGGGCATTGACATGCACCATCTCGCGCCGATCCACCACCTCGCGCGCGGCGGCCTCCAGCTGTTCGTCGAGGCGCGCCGCCGTATAGGCCTCGCTGCGCAGCCGGCCGCTGCCCAGCGCACCTCGCCCCAGCGCCAGCAGCGCCCGGGCGTCGCCCAGCGGGGCAATGACGTCGCGCTCGATCTGGTCCAGCGTCAGGGTGCGCCCGGCGGCACGGAAGGTGCGGCGTTCGAAGGCGCCCGGCACCTGGCGGATACTGTTGGGCGGATAGGTGGCCGACCGGCCGCGAATGGGATAGTGATCGATGACGGTGCGCAGCACGAACGCGTTGTAGGCGTTGATCCAGAACGCCAGCCGCTGCTGGTCGCTCCATGAGTCCGGAATGGTCTGCTCGGCCAGCGACGACACGTACCGATCGAATCGCGGGCGCTCGAGCCTGAGTGCGTTGTAATAAACGAGGCCGTCCCGTACGTACACGTCGAGGATGGCGTCGAAGGCCGCGTGCACGCTGTCGCCGGGCGAAGACGTGGCGGACTGGCCGCCCAGGCCGGCCGTAACCGACACCGCCAGGGCAAGCGCAACGATCAGGCGTTTCATGGCAGCGCGGTGAGAAACGCGGACAACGCCGCGTTGAAGGCCACCGGTTGCTCCAGGTTGGGCAGGTGGCCGGCTCCTGGAATCACCTCGAGACGCGCGCCGGGAATGGCCTCGGCAATCCGGCGCGATTCGGCGACGGGCGTCAGTTCGTCCTCCTCACCGACCACCACGAGGGCAGGCACGCGCACCGTGTCGAGCGTGGGGGTCGAATCGGGGCGTTCCATCATACGAAGAATGGCACCGCGCAGGGCGTCCGGAGACTGCTGCTTGATGAAGCGGCGCACGGTCGACTCCACCGTGGCGTTGTTGTGACGCGTGGTGGCGCCCAGCAGCTTCGGCATCATCTCGCGGGCCACGCCCGACGGCCCTTCACGGTCGACCAGCGCCAGCATGCTGCGGCGATTGGCACGTGCTTCCTGCGAGTCGGCACCGGCACGCGTGTCGGCCAGGACCACCGCCTCCACGAGTTCCGGCGCGCGGCGCAGCACGGCAAACGTGGCATAGCCGCCCAGCGAACACCCGCCAACCACAGCGCGGGTGATGCCGAGTTCGCCGAGCAGATCGATGGCATCCTGGGCGTAGTCGTCCATGACCGCCGACGCCACATCGGGATCCGTCGTGCCGCCAAACCCGCGCAGGTCGGGCGTGATCAGGCGCCAGCCGGGCGGTACGTCACGCATTTGCGGCTCCCACATGCCCGCGCCCAGCGGAAAGGCGTGCAGCAGAACGAGCGTCCGGAGATGCGAAGCGCCAGGGCCGGTGTCGAGATAGGCAATGGTGCGGGAACCAATGTGACAGTACTGCCGTGTCATGGAGTGCGCCAATTGTATATCGCGGCGCCTCCCGGTAGCGCGTGAGCGCGTTGCTGTTTCGGCCGTTCTGCCGGCCCGGCGTCAGGCGACGCGACCCGCCATCTCATGCGCACGGCTGATGACCCGGGCGCAATCCACCAGCGCCACAAACACCACACCGTCCTCGTCGACAAATACGGCATCCTCGCGCGTGACCGTCGTCGAGCCGCAGGTGGCCGCCTGAAGCGCCGTGGCATGCGGCCTCCGCACCTCGTGCGGCCGCGCCGGACAGGCGCCACGCGACCACAGCGGCAGACCGAGTGCACGGAGCGCCGCGCCATCGCGATGCGCGCCGTCGAGCACGACGCCGGCCAGCCCGGCTGCAGCGGCCTCCGCCGCCAGCGTGTGGCCAATGCAGCCTTCGTCCAGCCGGCCG
>CAZZGM010000310.1:0-4419 GCA_964653955.1 uncultured Bifidobacteriaceae bacterium
AGCTGGTGCGTCTGCCAGTTCCGCCACTTCCGCAGGCAGGTGAATCAACGGCCGGGACACTCTGGCAAGGTCCGGCGGCCGGCCGAACAAAAACTACTGCTGGCCACTCGGCGGCGGCGTGGCCTCGTCGGTCGCCGGGGCCGGGGTGGTGCTCTCGGGTGTTTCGGGTGCCGGTGCGACCGGTGCGGGCACAGCCGGCAACGGCTGCGGCGCCGGCGCAGCAATGCCGCCAACCACGGACGAACCGCCACGCTGTCCCCACGCCGTCAGCGTCAAGGACAGGACGACGAAGAGGATCGCCAGGACGGCGGTGACGCGTGTGAGCAGAGTTGCCCCGGAACGCGCACCAAACGCCGCCTGACTGCCGCCTCCGCCAAAGGCATTGGCAATGTCGCCACCCTTGCCCTGCTGGAGCAGAATCACCCCAATGAGGATGAGGCAGACAAGCACGTAAACCGTGACCACCACGTAATACAACATCGCAGGTTCGCACCCTGCCGGCCCTCCAGGGGCACGGCAAACCCAAACTATACCACGGACGAACCCGGTCACCCCCCTCGGGTCACTCGTGTTGCGCGTTTGTGCCGCGTTCTCGATCAGCGACGGTCGGCCTGATCCCGGCGTCGTTCGAGCCATGCCGCCGTTGGCGGCGTCCACTCGAGTGAGCGCTGGGATTAAGATGGCCCGCAGGGTGGCCGCGCGCGCATGAAACGGACGAGCACGGATCGATTCGGCGAACTGCTGTTTTACGCGGTGGTCCTGCTGGTGGCCTGGCTGGCCTACCAGGTAACCGGCCCCTTCATCGGGCCGCTGGCGTGGGCCACCATCCTCGCCCTCTGCCTCTACCCCATCCACGCGCGCCTCGCGGTCCCCCTCGGCAACGGCCGCGCCGCCCTCGTCACCACACTCCTGGCCGCCCTCCTCATCGTCGGACCACTGGCGGCGGTGGTGAGCATGCTCATCCGCGAACTGCCGGTGGTGGTGGAACTGGCGCAGCGTGTGCCGTCGCAGGCCACGCCGGAACGCGTGCAGGACATCTGGGACACCATCCGCGACCGCGTTCCCATCGACATGCCCGAGAACCCGTCGCAGGTGATCAGCCGCACCGCGCAGTCCGTGGTGGCATTCGTGGCCCCGCGGCTGGGTGGGGCCGTGGCCAACATTGCCTCGATGCTGGGCAGCCTGTTCGTGATGCTGTTCGCGCTGTTTTTCCTGCTGCGCGACGCGGATCGCGCCGCGGAGATGGTCCGCCGCCTGCTGCCGTTCCCCGTGGCCGAACGCGAAGCGCTGATCAAGAAGGCCCACGACCTCGTGATTGCGTCCATTGGCGCCGGTCTCACGGTGGCCGCCGCGCAGGGCCTGCTGGGCGGCGTCAGCTACTGGGCGCTCGGCGCCGGCGCGCCCGCCGCCTGGGGCGTGGCCATTGGCATCTGCTCGCTCATCCCGGTGGTGGGCGCCACGCTCATCTGGGTACCCACCGCCATCTGGTGGGCCCTGTCCGGCGACGTCCTGCGCGCGCTCATCCTCACCGGCCTCGGCGCCGGCGTCATCAGCATGGCCGACAACGTTCTGCGCCCGCTGCTGCTGAGCGGCCGCACCTCGGTCAACGGCCTCGTGGTGTTCATCGGTCTGCTCGGCGGCACCGCCGCCTTCGGCTTCGTCGGCCTCGTCGTCGGCCCCATCGTCCTGGTGATTGCCGGCACGCTGCTCGACTTCCTGACACGCCGCGGCCCGGAACGGTTTGCCGTGGACCGCCCGTCCGAAGGGCCCAATGCCATATCCGCAGCCGCCCCCCCGTCCCCTGCGGCCAACGTCCCACCCGCAGGCAACGCGTCGTCCCCAACTGGCACGACACCCCCAGCAACCACCAGCACTCCGGCTCCGCCTTCGCTCCCGTAGACACCATGCGAGCTACGGCGCGGCAGGCTCCGCCTTCGCTCTCCTGAACCCTCAGAGCTTCCGCCTTCGCTGCCTCGCAGCTACGGCGGACCAGTCGGCGAGACAGGCCGTTCTCCTGCTATCCTCCCCCTCATGCAACTGTCAGCCGCCCTGGCGCTCATTCTGACGCTCGCCTTCGTTCCCCCCGCACAGGCGCAGGCGCCCGCGCAGCAGGAGGCACCGCCGCCCAACCTCATTCAGCAGGTGCGCGCCGTCCTCAACAAGGGCGACCTCGCCGGCGCGGCGGCCGTGGCCGACACCTATCGCCGGGAGCAGGGCATCACGCCGGAATATCTGGAGGCGTTCTCGTGGCTGGGCCGCGGCGCCCTCGCACAGAAGGCCTACGACACGGCGGAACGTTACGCGCTGGACGCCTACGACCTCTGCCTCGACGCCCTCGAAACCCGCCAAATGGACGATGAGCCGAGGCTGCCCATTGCCATTGGCGCTGCCATCGAAGTACGCGCGCAGGTGCAGGCCGCGCGCGGCAACCGATCGGAGGCCGTGTACTTCCTGCGGCGCGAAGCCGAAACGTACGGGAAGACGTCCATCCTCCAGCGCATCAACAAGAACATCAACCTGCTGAGCCTCGAAGGTGAACCGGCATTCGAGGTCACATCCACCGAAACGCTGGGCGGTGCCGCCCCCACGCTCGCCAGCCTCGAAGGCCGGCCCGTGGTGCTGTTCCTGTGGGCGCACTGGTGTCCGGACTGCAAGGCCATGAGCCCCATCCTCGACGAGATGCGGCAGAAGTACGCGGATACCGGACTCACCATCCTGGCGCCCACGCAACGCTATGGCTACGTGGCCCGGCGCGAAGCGGCCGAGCCGGACGCCGAACTCGCCTACATCAAGGACATCCGCCGCGAGTCGTTTCCGTGGCTGGCCGACAACATGGTGCCGGTGAGCAGCGACGTGTTCACGCGCTATGGCGTTTCCACCACGCCCACACTGGTATTCATCAATCGCGACGGCACGGTTCGCCTCTATCACCCCGGCCAGATGACGCTGGAACAGATGGAGGAAGTGGTGAGGGGGATGGTGGGGGAATAGGAAGGCAAAAGGCAAAAGGCAAAAGGCAAAAGGCAAAAATAGCGTTCCTGTCTCTGCCCCGGATATGCAGATCTTTCTGCGTGCCCGATCGCACGTCCGGTGAGCTGTTGGAAAGCCGCCGCTTCTACGTGTGGCACGAGACTGGCTTCGGCGCCTGGCATGCCGAAGCCATTCGACATCCGCGAGCGGGCGTTTCGGTTTGCCTGCGAAATCGTTGCGGCTTTCCCCGACAAGCGTCCGCTCGATCCGGCATCGTGGCGAACGTGGTCACAGTTGATTGCCGCGGGCACGTCAGTGGGCGCGCATCTCGAGGAGGCGGACGCCGCGTCCAGCAGGCGACATTTCATCACGCTCAACCGAGGCGCACTGCGCGAAGCGCGAGAGGCCCGCTACTGGCTGCGCCTGATTGCCGCCACCCAACGCGCCGGCCACGAACAGACCCCAGCCCTCGAGCAGGAAGCCAGCGAACTGGTTGCCATCATCTCGACAATCGTCCGAAACGCTTCCGCCAACCGCCCCTCACCGGCTCTCCGCTAGAATTTCCTGCCTTCCGCCTTCCGCCTTCTGCCTTCCGCCTTCTGCCTTCTGCCTTCTGCCTTCCTCCTCGTGTAGTCTGAGATATGGCCGACGACGATCTCGAACTCGACCGTGGCGACGTCACGCCTCCCCTGCTGCCTCCACCGCCTGAAACCGATCGGCGCTGGTGGATTCTCGGCGCCGTGGTGCTGGCCATCATTGGCGGCGGCCTCGCGCGCTGGTGGACGATGGATCGGAGCACGCCGGCGGCGGAGACGCCAGCGGCGGCCACCACACCATCCGCGGGCGACGAACGGACCGACGCGCCCGCCATCACGCTGCCACCATTCGAAGAGATGGACCCGTTCCTGCGCACGCTGCTGGGTGCGCTGTCGGCGCGGCCGGAACTGGCGCGCTGGCTGGCCAGCGACGACCTGCTGATGCAGATGGCATCCGGCATCGACCGCGTGGCGCGTGGCGACACGCCGGCGCCAGACCTCAAAGTCCTGGCGCCATCGGAAGGCTTCGGGCTGACCACGCGCGGCCGTGTTCGCGAGATCACCCCCGACAGCTACCGCCGCTACGACGGCCTGGCCGAAACCATGGCCACCGTGGACCCTGCGGCCATCGTCTCGGCCTATCGCGCCATTCAGCCGCGTCTCGATGAGGCCTATCGGCGTCTGGGCCGCGCGGAATCGAACGTGGACGTGGCCGTGAGACAGGCGCTGGACGTGCTCATTGCCACGCCCATTCCCGAAGAGCCCATCCGCATTGTCGAAGGGCGCGGCGCGACGTGGGCCTACGAAGATCCGGCGCTGGAGTCGCTGCAGCCGGCACAGAAGCAGTTGCTGCGCATGGGACCGCAGAACGCAGCGCGTG
This sequence comes from uncultured Bifidobacteriaceae bacterium, assembly GCA_964653955.1. Classification (GTDB taxonomy): domain Bacteria; phylum Acidobacteriota; class Vicinamibacteria; order Vicinamibacterales; family UBA2999; genus VFZN01. The sequence continues at coordinate 4,387 of CAZZGM010000310.1, forward strand.
TCATTGCCGTGCTGCGGCAGGTGCGGCAGCAGC
>CAZZGM010000311.1:0-4405 GCA_964653955.1 uncultured Bifidobacteriaceae bacterium
GCCGAACCGGCGCGTCCACAGGCCGTGCGAAAGCACCACGCGCCGATCCTGGCCGGGGATGGCCTCGGACTCGAGGAAGGTGCGGCCCAGCAGCGGCTCCGCCGCCAGCACGCGAAAAAATGACGGGCTGACCAGAAATCCCGGAATCTGCTCCGGTTCGTCGACACCCGACATGTTCGGATCCCAGAACGTCGCTGCGGCAAGCGTGCTCAGCGTCGTGCTCTCGCGCTGCCAGTCACGGAAATCGGCGGGTGCCACCGAGTTGTGCTGCGCGCCCGGCGCATTGTCCGGTGCTGACGATACGATGACCACGCGCTCCACGCCGGGGAAGCGGAGGGGGCGCAGGTAGAGCGCGTCCACGAGGCTGAACACGGTGGCGTTGGCGGCGAGTGCCAGCGCCAGCGTCCCGACGATGGTGGCTGACAGACCCGGGCGGTGGGCAATGGCACGCCACGCATAGCGCACATCACGTGTCGGCAGCCATACCCACCGCGGTTCCATGTCGGCATCGCGCACCTGCCAGCGCCGCGGTGCGCTCCTCGGCACCACGCGCGCGGCTGCAAACCGGACACCAAGCCCGATGGCCTGGCGCCAATACCATTGCCGGGCTGCCGCAGGACCCAGCCGGCGAGCGAGATGGACGAACTCCTCGTGCAGATCGCCGGTGACCGCATCGCGCCACTCCGCATCGCGGATGGCGAAACGCAGCAGCCGCTCGGCTGCCTCCGGAGGCGCAGGAAGGGGAGGCGTCATGGCCGCTCCAGGATGGCTTCCAGGCCCTTCGACAGACTGGCAAGCGCCGCGTGTGTGGCCTTCACCGCTCGCAGGCCTGCCGGCGTGACCGAGAAGTAGCGCCGCGCCCGGCCGCCGCGCTCCGGCGTCGGGTCGCCCATGCGGGAGCGCAGGCAGCCCTTCGTTTCGAGCCGCTCGAGCGCCGTGTAGAGCGCGCCACGCGCCACGGGCCGTCCCGTGCGCTCCTCGATCAGTTCACGGATGGGGACGCCGTATGCCTCGTCGCCAAGATGGGTGACGGCCAGCATGACGGCATACTCGAACTCGCCGAGGTAGGATGTTTTCGCCATTGACTGCAATGCAGACCATATCACGGGACATGCTTCGGTCGAACCGGGTGCGCGCCATTTTCGTGGGGATGAAACCGGCGGGGCGCCACATCGCGGACACGCTGTGATAGCGTCACCGCGGGAGGGATCCAGATGGACCGTCGAGAGCTGCTCCACGCCGGCATGGCCGCAATCGCCGCCGCGACGGCTGGCGGCGCACGCGCCCAAACAGCAACGCTGCCGGCAACACAGACCGCACCGGCGAGCGCGACTGGCGCCTCGCAGTCCAGGGCGCTTGGCGCGCACCCGCTCACCGCACCGTTCGACGGCTGGACGGGCACGGCACTCGAGGTCACGTATCCCCCAGGGGCGATTGGCGCATCGCACCAGCACCCGGGGCCGACGTTCGGCTACGTAGTCAAGGGAAGTATCAAGTGGGCCATCGACGGCCAACCCGCGCAGACGCTCACCGCCGGCCAGGCGTTCTTCGAGCCGCTGGGCTCCGTCCACAGCACCTCGGCCAACGCGAGCGCCACGGAACCTGCGGTCATCTCGGTGGTCATCGTCGGCCGGACCGGCGAACCGCTGACGAAGCCCGCCACGGCGCCCCCGCGCACGCCGTAGGCGGTCACAGCGCGTTCAGCCGGCGCTGGCCTCGCCCTCAACCGCCGCTGACCCATTGGACGGCGCGTCGATGGCCGCGGCAGCCTCCAGCAACCGGTTGAACTCCTCGGCGTCCAGCACCTCGCGCTCGAGCAGCGCGCGTGTCACGCGCTCCAGCTCGTCGCGGCGATTCCGGAGAATGCCGCGCGCGCGCTCGTGCGCGTCGCTCACCAGAGCTTTCACTTCGGAATCAATCAGCTGCGCGGTGTCTTCGCTGTAGGGACCGCGTTCGGCAGGCATCGGCATGTCGAGGAACCGGCTGCGCCGGCCCTGGTCGAAGTGCACCACGCCGACACGCTCGCTCATGCCCCATTCGGTAACCATCGCCCGCGCCAGGTCGGTGGCACGCTGGAGATCGTTCTGCGCGCCGGTGGAGATTTCGCTCAGCGCCACCTCTTCGGCCGCGCGTCCGCCCAGCAGCACCGTCATCTGATTGACCAGGTCCTGGCGCTGCATCAGGTAGCGGTCCTCGGTCGGCAGCTGCATCGTGTAGCCGAGCGCGCCGAACCCGCGCGCCACGATCGAGATCTTGTGAACCGGGTCCATGCCCGGCAGGGCACTGGCCACCAGCGCATGGCCGGACTCGTGATACGCGATGATCTCGCGCTCCTTCTGGTTGATGACGCGCTTCTTCTCCAGACCCGCCACCAGACGATCGATGGCCTCGTCGAAGTCGCTCATCTCCACGGACGTCTTGTCGTGGCGCGCTGCCAGCAGTGCGGCCTCGTTCACGAGGTTCGCCAGGTCGGCCCCGGCAAAACCCGCCGTGCGCGCGGCAATCTTCACCAGATTCACCTCCGGCGCCAGCTTGACGTTCTTCACGTGAATGTGCAGCACGGCCTCGCGTCCCTTGATGTCGGGCTTGTCGACCAGTACCTGCCGGTCGAAACGCCCCGGACGGAGCAGGGCAGGGTCCAGCACCTCGGGACGGTTGGTGGCCGCCATGATGATGATGGCCTTCCGCGGATCGAAGCCATCCATTTCCGCCAGCAACTGGTTGAGCGTCTGCTCACGCTCTTCGTGGCTGCCCATCGGACTCTGGACACGCATCTTGCCGAGCGCATCCAGCTCGTCGATGAAGACGATGCACGGCGCCTTGGCTTCGGCCTGCGAGAACAGGTCCCGCACGCGGGCCGCACCCACGCCGACGAACATCTCGACGAACTCCGAACCGGACAGGCTGAAGAACGGCACCTTGGCTTCGCCCGCCACCGCGCGGGCCAGCAGGGTCTTGCCCGTGCCCGGCGGCCCCACCAGCAGCACGCCCTTCGGGATCTTCCCGCCGAGATTGGTGTACTTCCGCGGGTTCTTCAGGAACTCGACAATCTCCCGGAGCTCTTCCGCGGCCTCGTCCACACCCGCCACATCCTGAAAGCTCACCTTCACATCGTCGTCCGCGAAAATCTTGGCCTTGCTGCGGGCAAACGACATGACACCGCTTTCGGGACCACCGATTCGGCGGAAGAAGAACGTCCAGAGCGCAACGAGCAGGAGGATGGGAATCACCCAGCTCAGGATCTCCGGCAGCCAGCGGCTCACCAGCTCGCCGCTGTACTGCACCGAAGCGGCTTCGAGCTCCTCGATGAGCTTCGGGTCGTCGATGCGCGTGGTGGTAAAGGCCGTCGAACCTTCTTCGGCCTTCTTCAGCACGCCGCGAATGTGCGTGTCGCCGACCACGACTTCGGCTACCTGACTGCCACGCACCAGGGACTTGAACTCGCTGTACGGAATGGCCCGCCCGCCGGGCGTCAGGAAAAACGCCTGGCCAATGGCGAGCACCAGCAAAGCCCCGAGAAACCACCACAGCGTGGTGGGGCGGGGCGGGGCCGGACGTTTGTCCTTGGACGGTCCGGGCGAAATGGGCGATGTCGGCAAACCCGTTGGCTCCTTGCCGCGGCTCACGAGGCCGCGGACACTGCGTCACGCTTCGAGAACACCAGGTGGTTGTCGCTGACGTCCACCACCACCTGATCGCCTTCGCGGAACTCGCCGTCCAGCACCTTGAGGGCCAGCGGATCGAGAACGAGGCGCTGGAGCGCCCGCTTCAACGGCCGCGCACCATACATCGGATCATACCCTTCCCGCACGAGCAGCTCCTTCGCGGCATCAGTGATGTCCACATGGATCTTCCGATCCTCGAGCCGGCGCAGCAGGTGCGTGACCTGGATGCCGATGATGGCCTTGATGTTGGCCTCCGACAACGCGTGGAAAAAGATCACCTCGTCGATACGGTTGATGAACTCCGGGCGGAAGTGCTGGCGCAGCGCGTCGCTCACCTGACGGCGGACACCTTCCGGCAAATCCACCGTACCGGATGCCGCCAGCTCCGCGATGTACTGACTGCCCAGGTTCGACGTCATGATGACCACGGTATTGCGGAAGTCCACCGTCCGCCCCTTGCCGTCGGTCAGCCGCCCATCGTCGAGGAGTTGCAGCATGACGTTGAGTACTTCGGGGTGTGCCTTTTCGACCTCGTCGAACAGCACCACCGCGTACGGACGACGGCGGACGGCTTCGGTGAGCTGTCCGGCCTCTTCGTAGCCGACGTACCCCGGCGGCGCGCCAATGAGGCGCGACACCGTGTGTTTTTCCTGGTACTCCGACATGTCTATGCGAATCATCGAATGTTCATCGTCGAAGAGGAACTCAGCCAAAGCCCGAGCCATCTCGGTTTTGCCCAC
>CAZZGM010000312.1:0-3276 GCA_964653955.1 uncultured Bifidobacteriaceae bacterium
CCGGGCGTGGGCCGCAAAACGGCAACGCTGGTGATGATTCTGGCGTTCCAGAGCAACCGCCATATCTGCGTGGACACGCACGTGCACCGGATCTCGAACCGGCTGGGCTGGGTCCGTACGAAGATGCCCGAGGAAACCGAGCAGGCGCTCTACGAGAACACCGACGCCCGGTGGTGGCCGCGTATCAATCTCTACATGGTGACGTGGGGGCAGAACATCTGCCGCCCGGTGTATCCTCGTTGCGGCGAATGCGCCATCGCCCCTTCGTGTCCGCGTCTCGGCGTGGACACGCCTTCGCGTGCGCCGGCGGTAGCGCGCGCAGCCATGGTGCAACAGCCACGGACGAGGCACTCATGATGAAGCTGGTGAAAAGACTGCTGCTGGCCACCTGTGCGGGTGCCCTTGCCCTGGCCACGGTGGCGTCGGCCCAGGCGCCGGCGGCCACGTCTCCGGGGGCCGGCCCGGTCATCGTGGTCGAAACCGTCAAGGGCACCTTCGAGTTCGAGACCTATCCCAACGAAGCGCCCAAGACCGTGGCGCGCATCGTCGAGCTGGTGAACAAGCGGTTCTATAACGGGCAGCGCGTGCATCGCGTGGTGCCCAACTTCGTGGTGCAGGTGGGCGACCCGGCCACACGCGACATGCGCCGGGAGGCCGAGTGGGGCCGCGGCGGCAGCGGCACGCCAATTGGCGTGGCCGAAATCAGCAAGACGCGCCGCCACGTCCGCGGGGCCGTGGCCCTGGCCCACGCCGGCGATGCGACGAGGGGCGACAGCCAGTTTTACGTGACGCTGGCACCCCAGCCGCGTCTGGACGGCCAGTTCACCGTGTTCGGCCGCGTCATCAGCGGTCTGGACGTGGTGGGCAGGCTGGTGGTGACCGACCGCATCATCAGGATGACCGTGCGCGATCCGAAGTAGCGCCCCGAAACACGCCGTTCCACCCCCTTCCATCCCCCTGAAGGTTCGCTGACGCGCTCCTCCGGCTGGAACCCGCCCGAGCTGACTGCGCCAACGGCACTGCCTGGCTCGCACGATGCCCGGTTTCGGGCTGTTCGCCCCTGATCGAGAGTGCGCCACGACGCGCCATGGAAGTGGATTGAGGGGCTAAAATGGTGAGTTCAGGCGGGGCCGGGTGTGCTGACCATCAACGAGATCTTTCACTCCATCCAGGGCGAGTCCACGCGGGCCGGCGAGCCGTGCGTCTTCGTGCGCCTGACGGCGTGTGATTTACGTTGCCGGTGGTGCGACACGCCGTACGCCTTCCACGAAGGCCGGAAGATGGCCGTCGACGAGGTGGTAGCGCGTGTGGAGGCGTTCGGGTGCCCGACCGTCGAAATCACGGGCGGCGAACCGCTGCTGCAGGCCGATGTCGTGCCACTCATGGAGCGCCTGCTGGCGCTTGGCAAGACGGTCATGGTGGAGACCGGTGGTCACCGCAGCATTGCCGGTGTGCCGGAAGGCGTGATCCGGATCATGGATGTGAAGTGTCCAGGTTCCGGTGAGTCGGACCGCAACGATCCGGCCAACCTGGTGTTGCTGACCAGCCGGGACGAGGCGAAGTTCGTGATTGCGGATCGCGCCGACTACGAGTTCGCGCGCGATATCGTGGTGCGCACGGCGCTGGCCGATCGGTGCGCGGCCGTGCTGTTTTCGCCGGTCCACGGTGAGCTGCCGCTGCGGCAGCTTGCCGAATGGATCCTCGAGGATCGCCTGCCCGTCCGGCTGCAGGCGCAGCTCCATAAGTACATCTGGGATCCGCAGACGCGCGGCGTCTGAACGCGAGTCCGTGGGCACGCCGGCGCCGTACGGCTCCACGGGTGTTCCGGGCGTCTTTCGCGTTGTGTGTGTGCAGGGGTGCCGTCCGGTTCGACTGGTGCCGATATGGTGGCCGATCGGTGCCGCCAGCGGGCGCGGCGGCGCACAACACGAGGGAGACGAGGGGATAGAATGGGGCGGCACATGCCGACGGCTGTTGTCCTGCTGAGCGGGGGGCTCGATTCATACACCACCGCCGCCGTGGCCCGGCAGCAGGGGTTCGAGCTGCACGCGCTGACGTTCCGCTACGGACAGCGGCATGCGCAGGAAGTGGAAGCGGCGCGGCGTGTCGCAGATGCACTTGGCGTGAGCCGTCACCTGGTGCTCGATCTCGATCTCTCCGCCATTGGCGGCTCGGCGCTGACGTCCGCGGACATTGCCGTACCGCACGACCGTGCGCTCGATGCGGACGACATCCCCGTCACCTACGTTCCCGCGCGCAACACCATCTTCCTGTCCGTGGCCCTCGGCTGGGCCGAAGTGCTCGACGCGCGCGACATCTTCATTGGTGTCAACGCGGTCGACTACTCGGGGTATCCGGACTGCCGTCCCGAATTCATCGCGGCGTTCGAACGGCTGGCACGTGTCGCCACGCGTGCCGGCGTGGAGGGCCGCCCGTTCACGATTCACGCGCCGCTGCTGTCGCTCACCAAGGCGGCCATCGTCAACCTCGGCCGTGAGCTGGGGCTCGACTACGGCCTCACGCTCAGCTGCTACGATCCGTCGCCCGATGGCGTGCCGTGCGGGCACTGCGATTCGTGCCGGCTGCGCGCGGCGGGGTTCGAGGCGGCGGGCCTGACCGATCCGGCCGCAGGGTTACGCGCGAAGCCATGACGGCGCGACCTCTTCGCCTTCAGGTGCTCGTCATCAGCGCGGCGCTGGCGCTCATTGGCCTGGCGGCGCTGCTCGTGTCGTCGCGCATCACCTATCGCGAAGAGGAACTGAGCCTGCGTGACGAAGCGCGGGCCATGGCGTCGACCGTGGTGGCCTATCTGGAGCGCCATCTCGAAACCGCGGACGCGGTGGCCGCGGCCGGCGCGCAGCATCCCGACATTCGTGAACTGCGGCCCGAGGCCGCCGGCGCCGCGCTGCGCATGCTCGTCAGCAGCGCGCCCATCCTCCGGAACGCGGTGGTCGTTCTGCCCGACGGCCAGGCCATTGCCTGGGCGGAGCCGCCGGCGCCCGAACTCGAAGGACCGGAAACGACGCTGTGGCTGGCGGAGGTGGCCCGGGACGGTCTCCAGCGTATGGGACCGGTCGTGCACGATCCGAATCACGCTGCGCATGTCGTGGTGATGGCCTATCCGATTACGGACGCCTCGGATGCCACTGTTGCCGCGCTCGGGCTGACCCTTCATCTCGAACGGTTCGAGGAGGTGTTCGCCGCAATCCCACTGCCCGAAGGATCGGTCATCACGGTGACCGACGAGCAGAGCATTGTCGTGGCGCGCAGCCTCGA
>CAZZGM010000312.1:3286-4377 GCA_964653955.1 uncultured Bifidobacteriaceae bacterium
CTTCGCCCGTGCTGGTGCTGGACGAGGTGCCGCTCACCACGGTGCGCACCGGACCGGACAACGTCGAGCGCGCCTACGGCAATACGATTGTCCAGCGCGGACCGTGGCTGGCCTCCGTGGGAATTCCCACCGCGGTGGCGCGGCTGCGTGTCGGGCGGATCGACGGACGCAACTACATCGTGATGGTGAGCGCGCTGGCGCTCGTCATCGGCTGGCTGCTCTACTTCACGCGCCGGTGGATTGCCGCGCTCGAAGAGGTGGGACATGCGGCCGCACGGGTGGCCAACGGCGACCTGTCACCGCTGCCCCTGCGTGATCTCGGTTCGTCGGAACTGAACGACCTGCACGCCGGCGTGGCCGGCATGATCGAGAACCTGCGGACCGCACGGGAAGCCGTGGCCGCGCAGGTGGCCGACGAACGCCGCGTGCGCGAAGAGAAGGAATCGCTGCAGCGCCAGTTGATTCGCCAGGAACGCCTGGCCGCCATTGGCGTGCTCGTGTCCGGTGTGGCACACGAGCTCAACAATCCGCTGCAGGCGATCCTCGGGTTTGCCGAGTTGCTGCAGCTCCACGAGAACCTGCCGGATCCCGTGCGGCGTGACCTCGATTTGATCCGCCGCGAGAGCACACGCGCCAGCGGTATCATCCGCAACCTGCAGCGGTTCGGCCGCCAGTCGTCCGACCCTTCGCCGGTGCGGCTGAGCGATGTCGTCACGTCCGTGCTCGAGCTGCGGCAACGCAAGCTCGATGGGCAGAGCATCAGACTCGACATCGAAGATCAGTCGGACGCGTTCGTGTCAGCCGTGTTCACCGAACTCCAGCAGGTGGTGCTCAATTTCCTGATCAACGCGGAACAGGCGGTGCAGGATCTGCCGCCCGAACGGCGGCGCGTACTGATTCGCACGAGCGACGCGCGCAACTCGGCCCGTCTCGAGGTGGAGGATCACGGTGACGGTGTACCGGAGGCCGACGAGCCAAAGCTGTTCCAGCCGTTCTTCACGACAAAACCCGTCGGTGAAGGCACCGGCCTGGGACTCTCGGTGAGCTACGGCATCATCACATCGCACGGGGGCGAGATCGGTTACCGCCCC
>CAZZGM010000313.1:0-4377 GCA_964653955.1 uncultured Bifidobacteriaceae bacterium
CATGTTCGAGGTCACCAATCGCGACTACAAGCGTTTCGTCGATGCCGGCGGCTACACCACGCGCGAGTATTGGACGGAGCCCTTCGTCAGGAACGGCCGTGAGATCACGTGGGACGAGGCACTGCGGGACATGCGCGACAGTACCGGTCGGCCGGGACCGTCTACATGGCGGTTCGGCACCTATCCGGATGGCCAGGACGACCTGCCGGTACGCGGCGTGAGCTGGTACGAAGCGGCGGCGTTCGCGCGATTTGCCGGCAAGCGGCTGCCATCGGTCCATCACTGGCGCAGAGCGGCCGGCGCCAGCCCATTCTCCGACATCCTTGAACACAGCAACTTCGGCACCAGCGGTCCGGCGGCCGTCGGCCACTACGCCGGCATCGGCGAGTTCGGTACTTACGACATGGCCGGCAACGTCAAGGAATGGACGACTAACGCCGCCGGCGACAAGCGCTACATCCTTGGCGGCGCCTGGAACGAACCCAGCTATCAGTTCACCGCCACCGATGCGCTCGCGCCGTTCGACCGCTCGGAGGGCAACGGTTTCCGCTGCATGATGCCGGCGCCGGACACGACGCTGCACGCGGCGCTCGATCGGCCGCTGCCGTCGGTGGGACGCGACTACACGACGGAACGGCCGGTTTCGGAGGACGTCTTTCACGTTTATCAAAGCCTGTACGACTACGACGCCACCGACCTCGAAGCCCGCGTCGAGTCGATCGACGACACCGGCGTGTCGTGGCGTGTCGAACATGTGTCGTACGCCGCCGCGTACGGCAACGAGCGGATTCCGGCCTATCTGTTTCTACCCAGACACGTGGCACCGCCCTATCAGGTGGTCGTTCTGTTCCCCGCCGGCCAGTTCCTGCGGTCGTTCCAGCAGTGGGAAATGAACTATCTCGAGTTCGTCCTGAGGAGTGGCCGGGCCGTGCTGCTGCCGATGTACCAGAACATCTACGAGCGGCGGCTCGAGCGGCCGCCGCAGGGCCAACACGGCTGGCGCGACGTCACGATTCAGCAGGTGAAGGATCTGCGGCGATCGGTGGACTACGTCGAGACACGGCCGGATCTCGATCGGTCACGGCTCGCCTATTTCGGCGTCAGCCTCGGCGCGCACCTGGCGCCCATCATGCTGGCCATCGAGCCGCGTTTCCAGGCCGCGGTACTGTGGTCCGGCGGATTCCCAAGCTATCCGCGACTGCCGGAACATGACCAGATCCACTTCGCGCCTCGTGTCCGGACACCGGTACTGATGACGAACGGCCGCGACGACTTCACCAACCCGCTCAAGACGACGCAGGAGCCGATGTTCCAGTGGCTGGGGACGCCAGCCGAACACAAGCGCCATCTGCTACACGCCGGCGGCCACGTCTGTCCGTTCGAGGTGATCACGCAGGACTCGATCGACTGGTTCGATCGTTACCTCGGTGCGGTGCCGTCGGCATTCACGCGCGCGACAACGGCCGGCCCTCACTCCGCGGTGGCGTCGGTTTCCAGATAGGTGTGCAGCAGCACACGCGCCTTGGCCCAGTCGCGCTGGACGGTGCGTTCGGACACCGAACGAATGCCGGCAATCTCGGCGAAGGAGAAACCGCAGAAGAACTTGAGGTCGACGAGTTCGGCAAGTTGTGGATCGAGCGCGGCCAGACTGTCGAGCGCGGTGCCGAGCGCGGCCAGATCCTGTGATGGCTCCGGCTGCGCGTGCGCTTCGTCCAGCGTCGTGAACGTCAGCTCGCCGCCGCGTTTGCGGGCGCTTCGGGTGCGGATGTAGTCGATGACCAGGCCACGCATGGCGCGTGATGCGTAGGCAAAGAACCGCGCGCGATTCGGAAAGGCGAGCTGGTCGCGGCCGGCGATGTCGAGATATGCCTCGTGCAGCAGCGTGGTGGCACCCAGCGTCAACCGGCCGGGGCTGCGATGCAGATGCGACTGCGCGAGGCGGTGCAGTTCTGCGTACAGCGCCGCAAACAGCGCGTCCCTGGCCGCCGCGTCGCCACCTTCCGCGCGTGCCACCAGCATCGTCAGGGAGTCGGGGGAAGACACCTGACCGCCAAGGTTACTTCATCATCGGCGCTCGACGCCGGTTTCCGGCCCGTTCCGAGGAAACGAAACGGCCACAATGGGAATCAAACCGTCCACCAGGTCTCGTCCAGCAGGGCCGCCAGGTCGAACGGGGGGCGCGCCTCTCGCTGGGCCAGGTCGGAGCAATAGAGGCTGGCAGCGGCTGCTTTCAGTTCCTCCTCGGCCAACTCCGCGAACTGCTGCTTCCACCAGGTGTGCCTGACGATTTCGCCGCACGGTGTGTTCAGCACAGCCGTCCTGCATACGTAGAACGCGTCGCGGTGCTGCTGGACCAGTCGGCTGGCGGCCTGCTGCTCGTGCGGCCAGGTCAGGCGGTACTCGGGCCAAACATCGACGTCCCGCCACACGGTATCCAGGAACGTCCGCGCAAAGTCGCTGTTCTTCAGGATCAGGCAGCCGGTGTTGATGTAGGTGTTTTTCGGCAGCAGCGGGTCGCGCGACATGGCACCGTGGCGGTCCGGAGCGGCGCGCAGCGCGTCCACGAGGGCAAGAAACGCGTGTTCGTCACGGATGAACGCGTCGGAGTCGATGAAGGCCACGACCTCCGCCTCGGGGTGAGCGTGCATGAAGTCCAGCAGCACGCGGATCTTGCCCCAGGTAACGTGGCGATCCGGATGATGCTCGGGCCGGATCGGCAGCACATGGTGCGCGCAGCCCATCGTGACGCACTTCAGCCGGTTGACGACCACGGACAGGGACCAGTGATCCCAGCCGCGCACCAGCGTGCCGCCGTTGAGGGCACGCATCGACTCTTCGCTGTCGCTATACGGGTCGTAAGCAAGCGCGCGTGAGCGGGGGTGGACAACAAACGGCCGCGAGTCCGCCTGCAGCACGTGCAGCCCTGCGGCTGAAGAAGGGGTCGGCGTCACTCGCGCTCCACGAGATAAATGTCGAACTGTGGTCCGGGCCGCAGCGTCCGATCGAGATTCAGCGGCAGGAAAAACGCATCCCATGGTTCCAGCAGCCACGCCCCTTCGGGTAGCGGCGCGCCAATCTGCTGGTGCAGCACGATGCGGCCGCGCGTCCACGCGTCGAGCGCCGTGCGATCGGTCACCACCGTTGGCGATGGATACGCGGCCTGGACGACGCAGATCAGGCGTGCCGACACTTCGGCCAGCCGTGGATTCCGGTACAGCTCGTGACCATCCGCGGGTGCCGCCGGCTGCGATAGCAGGTAGATCCGGTCGATGACGCGCGCCGCGACCTGGCCGTAGGTACGGTCCACATAGGCGATGCGGCGGTCGATGGAGTCCGCCGTTTCGAGCAGCTGCGGTTCGCTTTCCGGCATGCCCAGCCAGACGATGGGCACCGCCGGCGGGATGTTCGCACGAATCCAGCGGCCGGCCGTGGTGCGTGTGTCCTCGAGCGTGAGACTGCGGCCCAGATGCCACGTTGCCGGAACCGTGACGGCAAGCCCGGCGACACCAATAGCCGCCACCATCGCCAGCCGCCCGGGAAGGCGCTGCGTGATCCCGTCCAGCGCCAGCGCCGACCATACCGCGGCCAATGGCAGCAGCGGCGCGAGATACCGGAATGGCAACGTGAACGCCGGCGCGAACAACACGAGGAACGCGAGCGTCACCAGCAGCGGCGCGAGCAGGCGCGGGTCGCGCTGACGCCAGCAGCGCCAGGCCGCAACGCCGAGGCCGATGACAGCCAGCAGCGCCCCCATGTGGCCGCCGGGCGTGAGCCCGAGGTAGTCCCACAGACCGGGCCAGCCGGAGGCGGCCTGCGCGGCTTCTACAAGTTCGTTGCGCGGCGCGTAGATACTCGTACCGATGCGAACAATCCAAGCGATGAGCGGCCGGGGATGCATCATCAACCATGGGTTCAGCAGCGCGAACGTGGCGGCCGACGTCAGCAGCCACACGGCGGCACTCCGCAGGCGCCGCGGCGCAGGCTCGGTCATCACCAGTGCCAGGACGATGGCCGGAACGATGACAATGGCGTTGTATTTCGTTGCCACCGCGGCACCGGCCACAACCGCCGAGGCCAGCAGCGCACGCCGCCGATGTGGCGGCTCGGCTTCGCCGATGCGCTGCGCGCAGAATACGGCAGCCGCCACCAGCAATCCGAGCAAGGTGTCGGTCACAGCAAAGTGCGCGTCGCGCACGGCCAGCGGTGTGAGTGCGTACCAGAGCGCGGCAATGACGGCCGCACTCGTGCTCATCAGACGCCGGCCCATGCTGTACACCACCACCGTCGTCACGGCGCCAGCACAGGCGGAGACGACACGGCCGGCCAGGAAGTAGCGTGACGGGTTCGCGCCGGCGTCATCGATCAGCGATGGCAATG
>CAZZGM010000314.1:0-4036 GCA_964653955.1 uncultured Bifidobacteriaceae bacterium
CGAGCATGCCGATGTCGACGCGCTGTCCTTCGCCACTCTGCGTGCGTGCGTAGAGCGCGGCCATCACGCCATGCGCCGTGAACAGCCCGGCGACTATGTCGGAGATGGCGACCCCAAGTCGGTAAGGCGGTCCTTCGCCATCGCCGGTGACGCTCATCAGTCCACCTTCCGCCTGGATGACCGCGTCGTAGCCGGGTTCGCTGCGCCGCGGGCCGGTCTGACCGTAGCCGGAAATAGAGGCGTAGACGAGCCGCGGGACGCGCGCGTGCACGGCCTCCCAGCCGAAACCGGCACGGTCCAGCGTGCCAGGTTTGAAATTTTCCACCAGCACGTCCGCCCGATCGATGAGGCGCTCCAGCACGTCGCGGCCCTGCGGGTGCTTGAAGTCGAGCGTGAGGCTTTCCTTGTTGCGGTTGACGCTGAGGAAGTAGGCGCTTTCGGCGCCGACGAACGGCGGCCCCCACTGCCGCGTATCGTCACCCTTCCCCGGATGTTCCACCTTGATGACGCGGGCGCCGAGATCGGCCAGCACCATGGTGCAGTACGGTCCCGACAACACGCGCGTCAGATCGAGCACGGTGATGCCCGACAACGGTCCGTTCATGACTCACTCCGCTCCCGCAGCCGCTGGCTGAGACGCGACAGATCGCTCAACACGGCATAAGCCGTCTGTGTGAGCGTGCCCTCGCGCTGCACGATGCCGATTTCTCCCAGCAGGTCCGTATCGAGATACAACGCATTGGCCGTGTCCGTCAGGCCGGCCAGCGGATCCTCCGGTGCCAGCACTTCCGGCTCCACACGTGCCCACACCTCGTCACCATGACGCGTGGCCGACGCCACCAGCCGAATCCGCCTTCCGCGCGCAGCGGCGTCATGCACGTCGGCGGCGCGGACGCCGGCAATACCCGTGCGTGCCACATCGTGCGGCGTCAGCGTGGCACCCATCAGGACGTTGACCAATGCGGCGGCCTTGGCGGCGGCATCCCAGCCATCGATGTCGAGCGAAGCATCGGCTTCGGCGATGCCGCGTGCCTGCATCTCGCGAAGGGCCTCTTCGAAAGACTGCCCCTGTTCGAGTGCCGACAGCACGAAGTTGGCGGTGGTGTTGACGACACCTCGAAAGCCGTTGACGCGAACGGCGGGCAACGTTTCGCGAACCAGGTTGAAGACGGGCACGCCGTCCATCACGGCCCCTTCGAAATAGAACGCGCGGTCCACGGTGTCGGCCAGCGATTCCAGTTCGTCGTACGCAAAGGCCGCCGGCCCCTTGTTGACCGTCACCACGTGCATCTGCGCTTCGAGCGCCGCGCGGACATGCGAGATGGCAGGTTCGCCGCGATCGATGTCGAGCACGGTCGATTCCACCAGCACCAGCCGGCCGTCCGCGGCTTCGTCGGTCATCAGGCTGGCGACCTGGCGGATGACATCGAGTCCGCTGCGTGTGCCTGCCGCGGCGTCGATGCCGTCCAGCGACTGATCGGCGTCGACGATCGCCAGCGCCCGCGCCATGTCGAGGCCGGCAGGATCGATGGCCGAACCATGGCGGAGGGTACTGATGGCCACCACGCGCCATTCGAAGTCGAGCCGGTCGGCCGCTTCGTGAAGCAGACGGACGAACCGCCGGGCGACGTGGCCGAAACCAACGAGGACGAGCGCCAGTTCGGGGGCGGCGTTCATGCGCCGGAGATGGCCGCGCCTCCCGAGGCCAGGGCGGTCAACAGGTGATGGACGCGCGTCAGTCCGGCGGCCACGTACTCCGGCGACTCGCCAAAGCCGATGCGGAGGTAGTGGTCCATGCCGAAATGATCGCCCGGGACCACCAGCACGCTCTGCTCTTCCAGAAGACGCGTCACCAGCTCCGTGGAGTTGATGGGGTAGTGGTAGTGCACGTAACAGATGGCACCGGCTTCGGGGCGGATCCAGCGGAACTGACCGCCATGGCCGCGCAGCCACTCTTCGATGAGTGGCAGGTTGGCGCGCAGGATGTCGCGTGTACGGCTCAGCAGCGCCTCGCGGCGGGCCGGCGCCAGCGCCGCACGCGCCAGCCGATCGCTGAGCGCGCCGGGCGCAATGGTGGTGTAGTCGTGATAGGCCCACGACGATGAGGCGACGCCGGGCGGCGCGACGATCCAGCCGATGCGGAGTCCCGGGAGCCCATATGCCTTGGAGAGGCCACTCGTCACGATCACGCGCGGGCTGCGTCCCCACATCGACGGTGTTTCGTCACCGGTGATTTCGGCGCCGCGGTAGATCTCGTCGGAAAGAATCCACGCACCGACGCGATCGGCGGCGCGGGCAATGGCGTCGAGTTCGCCGGCCGTGAGGCAGGCGCCCGTCGGGTTGTTCGGGTTGCAGATGACCACCAGCCGCGTGCGCGGCGTGATGAGTTGGTCGAGCGCGTCGACGTCGGCGCGCCAGCGCCCGGCGGCCGCGTCTTCCACGAGCGGCCAGGGGCGGACGGTGGCACCAAAGGCGCGCGCCAGGCCCCATGTCTGCATGTAGTTGGGCAGCAGCATCACCACCTCGTCGCCCGGCTCGATGAGCCGCCAGATGGTGATGTAGTTGGCTTCGGAGCCGCCGTTGGTGATTTCGACGTGGGCGTCGGTCGCGCCGGGATAAAGCGCGGCCACGGCGGCACGCAGCTCCGGCGTGCCGTTGGATTGCGTATACGAGAGCGGTTGATCGAGCAGCGCGTCGAGCGCGGCCGTGTCGCCCGCCTGTGGGTCGCCCAGCAACTCGCGCGACGTCAACGGGTGGACGCCGCTTTCCGAGAGGTTGTAGTCCACCGTGTGTTCGTAGGTGGACTGCCAACGCTCCATGGCGAACTGTTCGACCCGCATGACCGGCCAGTATACTTGGTCGGTCTGCCGCCGGCAGGCGCAGAACCATCCCCCTGGTTCGGTCGTAAGCTCCGGCCGGTTTTGGCGTACCCGGCGTCAGAACAGACGGGGAGTCAGTCCGAGGAGCTTACTTGAGCTGACGATGCCAACGGGGCTGCGCGGCTCGAACGACACCGACATTGACGCTCAGCGGCGCGTTTCGGCCCGGTCCTTCGGAACGGGCGATTCAGAATCGACGATACGGTCCACTAGGCGTCACACGAGTGAACTGAGGGGAGTTGATGTCATGAGCATGTGGTCGTTTGCCGTGCTGGCCCTGGTGGCCACGGCCGTAAGCGCGTCCGCGCAGACGCAGGACACCGATCCGCCCGTCGTTGTCGTGCGGGGCGAAGGCCTTGTCCGGGCGGCGCCCGACCAGGCCATGGTCCGGATTGGCGCCGAGTCGCGCGACAAGGCCCCGCGCGCCGCGCAGGCGGCCAACGCGGAGGCCATGACGGCCGTGCAACAGCGGCTGGCCGCGTCCGGTATTGCCAGGGAAGCCGTGCGAACGGTCGGGGTGTCGCTGCAGCAGGAGTTCGACTACCGCGACGGCAAGCAGGTGTCGCGCGGGTATGTGGCGAGAAACACCATCGAGGTGCGTGTCGACGACCTGAGCCGTCTGGGCGAGGTCATGGACGCCGTGGTCCAGTCGGGAGCGACGTCCATCCAGGGGCTGCAGTTCGACGTGAAGGACCGGGCGGGCCTGGAGCGGGAGGCCCTGACGCAGGCCGTGGCGGCTGCCACCGCCCGGGCCGAAGCGGCCGCCGCAGGAGCCAAACGAACCATCGAGCGGGTGTTGCGCATCGAAGAGGCATTCGTCGATGGTCCGATGCGCCCGCAGCCCGTGGCCATGTTCCGGGCGGCGGCGGATCAGAACACGGTGTCGACCCCGGTAGCCGAGGGGGAAATCGAGATCCGCGCCGTCGTGTCGGTGACTGCCGTGCTCAAGTAGCCCGGGCGGGCCGCCAGGGCCGGGGACCGGGATTCCCGCCGGCGCGGTCGACCCGAACCGGGCGTGGCCTTGCCGCTGCCTGTGGATACTTCGTCGACTGGCGGACAAGACCGGTCGATTTTTATGGCGCCCGTTCCACGGGACCGGGCTGGAACACGGCGTTGAGCACCGATGTCGAACTCGAGTCTTCGTTGAGGCGCACCAC
>CAZZGM010000314.1:4046-4374 GCA_964653955.1 uncultured Bifidobacteriaceae bacterium
GCACCACGAGTCTCCTCATTGATCTGGTGGGGCGCACGCCTCTCGTGCGCCTGACGCGCATCGAGCGGGACCAGCCCGGCGTGGAGCTGTACGCCAAGGCGGAGTTCCGGAACCCTGGCGGTTCGGTCAAGGACCGCCCGGCGCGGCGCATGCTGCTGGAGGGGCTGGCCAGCGGCGAACTGCGGCCCGGCCGTACCATCCTGGATGCCACATCCGGCAACACCGGCATTGCCTACGCCATGCTCGGTGCCGCCCTGGGCTATCCGGTGCGCCTGTGCGTGCCCGCCAACGTCACACCGGAGCGGCTGCGCATGTTGCGCGCGTATGG
>CAZZGM010000315.1:0-4373 GCA_964653955.1 uncultured Bifidobacteriaceae bacterium
TTCAAATGCGCACCAGAGACACAACGCGACCCGACCTGCCAGCGCGCCTGGCCGGAAACCTGCCGCTGAACGCGCCGGACTTCACCACGTTCTACACGCCCGGCGAGCAAGGCTACACGGACTATCCGGAAGCCTTCGCCACGGCGTCCTCGGTATAGGGGGCCTTGTCCCCGGCCTGCCGGCAATGACCGCACTCTCCCTGCTCGAGCTCGTCCGCGTCACGCAGGACACCGACGAAGCCACGGCCCTGCACCACGCGCGCGACGTGGCGGTCCACGCCGAAGGGTGGGGTTACCGCCGCGTGTGGGTGGCCGAGCACCACAACATGGCCGGCATCGCCAGCGCCGCCACCTCGATTGTCATCGCCCACATTGCCGCGGGCACGAAGACGATTCGGGTAGGCGCCGGCGGCATCATGCTGCCGAATCACGCGCCGTACATCATCGCGGAGCAGTTCGGCACGCTGGCGCGCCTGTTTCCGGGCCGCATCGATCTCGGGGTGGGCCGTGCGCCCGGCACCGATCAGGTGACCGTGCAGGCCATGCGTCGGTCGCCGCTGGCGGCCGAGCACTTTCCACAGGACGTGATCGAACTGCAGGCGTATCTCGCACCCGCACGGCCGGATCAGAAGATTGTGGCCGTACCGGCGGCGGGTACGGAGGTCCCGATCTGGATCCTCGGGTCCAGCAGTTTCGGTGCACTGCTCGCTGCGGAGCTCGGCCTGCCGTACGCGTTCGCGTCGCACTTCGCGCCCGACATGCTGCTGCCGGCGCTCGAGCTTTACCGGACCCGTTTCAAACCGTCCGCCCAGCTCGACCAGCCTTACACGATGGCCGGCATCAACGTGATTGCCGCGGACACCGACGCAGAAGCGAAGCGCCTCGCGACGACGCAGCAGATGTCGTTTGCCGACTTCTTCAGCGGGCGCCGTGGCTTCAGCAAGCCGCCGATTGACGACATCGACACCTACTGGTCGCCGCACGAGAAGGCACAGGCGACGCGGATGCTGGCGCGTTCAGTGGTGGGGTCGGCGCAGACGGTACGTGCCGGGCTGGACGCGTTCATCGCCGAGACAGGAGTGAACGAGCTGATGATCGTGAGCGACGTCTACGAGCACCGAAGGCGACTGCGCTCAGTGGAAATCATCGCCGAGGCCATGTCTCAGCACCCGCACGGTTGCAGCGCCACGTCCGGGCACGCGTTCAATCCTGCTTGAGCGTCGCAACGCTGGCAATACTCCCCGGTCCTTCAACTCAGCATTCTTCGACCAGACCTGCCGATCGGGCCGCGGACGCGCCCTCGCACCATCGTCGAGCTGGACGCGTATAATCACGCCGTCATTCATTCGCAGCGTCACACACACACAGTAGAGACGAGGTACACATGGCAAAACGTCTGGGCGCGGAGCTTCTCGGAACCTTCTGGCTCGTGTTCGGCGGCTGCGGCAGCGCGGTCTTCGCGGCGGCCTTTCCCGATGTCGGCATCGGACTCCTCGGCGTCTCGTTCGCGTTCGGCCTGACGGTGCTGACCATGGCCTTTGCCATTGGCCACATTTCGGGCTGCCATCTGAACCCGGCCGTGTCGGTGGGTCTGGTCGCGGGTGGACGCTTCAAGGGCTCCGACCTCCTGCCCTACGTCGGTGCCCAGGTCCTTGGCGCCGTGGCAGCCGCGGCCATGCTCTACTTCATTGCCAGCGGCCAACCGGGCTTCGACCTCTCCGGTGGTCTTGCCGCCAACGGCTACGCTGACCACTCACCCGGCGGCTATTCCATGGTCTCGGGCTTCGCCACCGAAGTCCTCATGACCTTCATGTTCCTGATCATCATCCTGGGCGCCACCGACTCGCGCGCGCCCGCCGGCTTCGCACCGATCGCCATTGGCCTGGGACTCACGCTGATCCATCTCATCTCGATTCCCATCACCAACACGTCGGTCAACCCCGCCCGCAGCACGGGCCCCGCCCTCATCGTCGGTGGCTGGGCGCTCAGCCAACTCTGGCTCTTCTGGATCGCGCCCATCATCGGTGCCGCACTGGCCGGCGTGACCTACCGCTGGCTGGGCGAACCCGAGCGCTGAGCCCGGACGGCACCGGCGCGTGGGCTACGCGCGTCGGTGCCCAGCGCCACGCACGACCCGCCCCCTGTTTCTTCCCGGCCCGTCGTCCGCCCCCAGGCCGCGGTCTCGTCTCCGGCCCAACCCAAGTTCCACCAACGAGTTACGGACTCCCCATCCGTCAGCGGAGGCGTCCGCCACGCAACGTCCTGCTCTCCTCCGCACGTCAGGGTCCCGACCTGCCCCAAACGATCTCGGATTATCTCGTCCTTGACTTTCCATATTTCGATATATAAATTTTGATTTATAGAAATCATGGACGCCTGAGATTGAAAACCCTGCTACGCGCTCACCTCGCGGCTCTCGCGCTCTGCCTGTTCGCCGTCCCGGCGACCAGCGCACCGTCCCAGCCTCCCGCCGCCTCCCGTTCCTGTTCCATCCAGGGCCGCGTCGTCGACACCACCGGCCTGCCCACGGTTGGCGCCACCGTTCTCGCCACGCCAGGTGGCACACGCGTCACCGACGAGGACGGGCGCTACTGCTTCGGCGAACTGGCTCCGGGCAGCCACATCATGCTGACCATTTCGCTGGACGGCTTTCGCACCGATGTCCGCGACATCGATCTCCCCGGCGATGGAACGTCCCTGCCGCCTCTCGACGTGGTGCTGCAACCGGCCGGCTATCGAGACGATGTGGTGGTGACGGCCACGCGAACCAGCCGGCGGCTCGACAACGCACCGGTGCGGACCGAAGTGGTCGACCGGGCGCTGATGCGTGCCATTGGCGCCCGCACGCTGGCCGATGCCGTCGAGTTCACGACCGGCGTCCGCGTCGAGTCCAACTGCCAGAACTGCAACTTCTCGCAAATTCGCCTGCTCGGTCTCGAAGGCCCGTACACACAAATCCTGATTGATGGGCAGCCGGTCATCTCTTCGCTGGCGCAGGTCTACGGTATCGAGCAGATCCCGGCGCGCATGGTTGACCGCATTGAAATCGTCAAGGGCGGCGGCTCGGCGCTCTACGGCTCGGGCTCGGTGGGCGGCGTGGTCAACGTCATCTCACGCGAGCCGGCACGGCGCGGCGCCCTGTTCGAGACGCGTCTCGACATGGCCGGCGGCCTGCCGAACTACTCCAACAGTGGCAGCGTCGACTGGGTGTCGCGCGACCAGCGCACCAACGGCATGGTGTTCTTCCAGCTCGATGAAGTGAAGCCGCTCGATCTCTCCGGCGACGGCTACACCGAGGTATCACAACGCGACCTCCGCACCGGCGGCGGCCGTGGCAGCCGCTACATGCTGAACGGCCGCGGCAAGTTGAGCGGCGAAGTGACCGTGTTGAGCGAGGAGCGCCGCGGCGGCAACCTGCTGCGCCTGCGGCCGGACCAGGCCGACATTGCCGAGTGGATCGACACGCGCCGCGTCGGCGCCAGCACCACCTGGCTCCACAGCATCAGCCCGGCGCTCGACTACCGTGTGACACTCGCCGTGGCCGATACCCATCGCGACAGCTACTACGGCACAGGACAGGACCCGGACGCCTACGGCGCCACCGACAACATGCTGGTCGTCGGCGATTCACAGGTGAACCATTACCGTGGACGGCACACCTTCACCTGGGGTGGTCAGACCACCTGGGAAGACCTGCGCGACGTCCAGCCCGCGTACAACCGCCTCACCGACGACATCTATCGCAACATCGGCGTGTACCTGCAGGACGCGTGGGCGTTTGCGCCCGGGTGGGAGGTCGTCTACGGCGTCCGGGCCGACCGGCACTCGGCCGTGAACCGCATCATGGCCTCGCCGCGCGTGGCCTTGATGGTGGCACCAACCGAGGACCTCAACATCCGCGCCTCGGTGGCACGGGGTTTCCGCGCGCCGCAGGTGTTCGACGAAGATCTGCACCTCAGCTCCGCGGGCGGCGATGTCCGGTTCATTCGCGTCGATCCGAACCTGCGCGAAGAGCGATCCACAAACTACATGCTGGGCGCCGAGTGGCGGCCGCAAGCCGGACGCGGCCAGGCGCTGTTCGAACTCAATGGGTTTTACACGGGGTTGCGTGACCTGTTCTACAACCAGGAGAACGATGACCCCGATACCGATGCGTTCGAGTTCCTGAAGGTCAACCAGGGCAACGCCCGCGTCTACGGCGTGGAAGCCAACGCCGGCTGGGGCATCGGCGACGACTTCGTCCTGCAGGGCGGCCTGGTGTTCCAGCGCGCACGCCACGACACGCCGGAGCCCAACTTCGGAAGCCTCTCTTTCTTCCGTACGCCGAACCGGTACGGCAACCTGACGATGACCTGGACCACACCTCGAGTGGGA
>CAZZGM010000316.1:0-4373 GCA_964653955.1 uncultured Bifidobacteriaceae bacterium
CCTGCTGATGCTGTTTCTGTTCTCCGACGTCGGGGAGCAGGACGCACCGACGCGCATTCGTGTCGGGTCGCACGCCGACATTGCCCGGCAGCTGGCACCGGCGGGCGAGGAGGGCTTGACGCTCGGGCAGCTCGCCGCTGACGGGTTCGCCGGCAGCGCGCATCGCCCGGTCATCATGGCCACAGGGACTGCCGGCACGGTGTACCTGTGCCACCCGTTCCTGGTGCATGCGGCACAGCCGCATCGTGGGACCCGCCCGCGATTCCTGGCCCAGCCGCCGCTGCTGCCGGCGGAGCCCGGCAATCGGCCGCGCGATGGACTGAATGCGGTCGAGCGGGCAACCGCGTTGGCTCTCGATCGACAGCTCTGAACGTGCGATTCGGCCGCGGCTACGTGACTCGCGGGCCAACCGGCGCGGGCGACACGGCCGGTGACGCGGCCACCATCGACAACCAGCGCGACAAGGCACCGGCCGCGGCTTCCGGCGTGCCGCCATAAAACGGCATCAGCGAGGTTGGCATGCCTGGCAGGCGCGCCATCTGCGCCCTCCAACGCCCGGTGCTCACTTCCTGCACCTCAATCACATAAACGCGGTCGGCAATGCTCTGTTCGAATCGGTAGGTGGTCACGGTTGTCAGGGTCGCTGGGGAGATGAAACGGGAATAGCGATTGTAGTGACCTGGCTGGTACAAACAAGCGAAGGCACAAACGAAGGGTCGGCCTCCAGGCGGCGAGGCGGGAGTTTCGGCGGAATCCGCGCGAAGAATTAATATTCCTGTCGTGCCGTTCACAGGCTTTCGACGGTCTATCCACAGGATTTCCACAGTGTGGATACGCGCGCCCCGTCTCGCCGCTGTGCTGGCCGCCGTATTGGCGGCCGTCAGCGCGGCTCCCGCGTTGGCGCAGGACGCCGCCGAAGACCTCTATCGCCTGTTCCTGAGCGACGGGCGCGTGCTCACCGCTTATGGCGAATGGGCGCGTCTCGACGACACCGTGGTCTTCTCCATGCCGACGCAGCGGGGGGAGCCAACTGTTGGTCTGCACCTCGTGAGCATTCCTGCCTCCACGGTGGATTGGGAGCGCACGGAACGTTACGCCACGGCCCTGCGGGCACGGGCCTACGCCGCCACGCGCGGTGAGGCCGACTTCGCGCGGTTGAATGATCAGGTGGCGCGCACGCTCAACGAAGTGGCCACGCTCACCGACGCCAACCAGCGCCTGGCGCGCGCCGAGCAGGCCCGGCGGACACTGGCATCCTGGCCCGGTGAACATTTCGGCTATCGCGCGGTGGAAGTCCGCGAGATGCTGGACCTGCTGGACGAAATCATTGGCGGCCTGCGCGCCGCCGCCGGCAACCCCACGCCGGCGCGGGCACGGGTGGCGCCACCGGCTGTCCTTCCTGACGAGCCGCTGCTGCCCGAGCCGTCCGAAGCCGAAATGGCCGAGCAGCTCCTCACCGCCGCGCAACTGGCCGCGACACCGGCCGAGCGCACATCGCTGCTGCAGACGCTGCTGGGCCTGCTGGACCGTGCCGCGTCGCTGCTGCCCAACGCCTGGGCCGGCTCGCTGCGCCGTACCGCCACCACTACGCTGGCGGAAGAGCAGCGTGTGGACCGCGCCTACGCGGAGCTGCGCACGTCCACCATGACGGCCGCCGCCCGCGGCGCGGCGCGCGCCGACGTGCGCGCGCTCGAACGCCTGCGCGGGGCGGTCCACGACGCCGATCGCCGGCTCGGCGCGCTGAGGCCGGGTGACGTGGCCAGCCTGCTGGCCGCCGTGGACGCACAGCTCGATGCGGCCCGCCGGCTTCAGCTGGCGCGCGATCAGTGGGAACTGCGGCGTCCGGCCGTGCTCAGCTACCGCCGCACGCTTGGCGCCTCGCTCGCCGCCATCGATCGCCACTCGAGCGCGCTCGAGGACGTCCGCGCCCAGGCCGGACCTCCGCCGTCGCGTCTCACCGGCATTCTCGACGCCTGGCGCCGAGACGGCACCCGCCTGGAACGGCTGACGCCACCCGCGGAGCTGGCGTCGCTGCACGCCCTGTTTCGCAGCGCGTGGACCATGGCCGATCAGGCGTTTGCGCTGCGCCTGGCGGCGGCGTCGGGCAACGACGTCGCCCGCGCCCAGCAGGCCTCGTCTGCCGCGGCTGGCGCGCTGATGCTGCTGACACGCGCCCGCGCGGACCTCGACGCGATGCTGGTGCGGCCGTCGGTGCCGCAACCGTGATTTCACCGCGCCGCACGCGCCTGCTGCGCGTTTCGTCCCTGCGTGCTCTCCAGCAGCTCCTGACCGACACCATCGGACAGCTCGACCCGCTGATGGCCGCCGACACGTTCGTGGTGGTGCCCACGCGCGCCGCCGGCGAACAGTTGCGCCGCACGGTGGAAGACCGCCTGCTCAACACACGCGGCAGCATGGCCTGGCCGGAAGTGGGGCCGCGAGCCGATCTCTACCGGTCGCTGGCCGCGCGCGCGGTCAGCCCGCCACATGCACTGTCACCTTTCGATCGCGAGGTGGTGCTGGGGCGTATCGCGCGAGACGTCATGGCCGGCGGCATCACACCGCCGTTTGCCGTTCGCCCGGCACTCGTCGCCGAACTCGTCACGCTCTACGACTACGTTCGCCGGCAGACACGGACCGTCGACGATTTCGAGCGCAATCTGCTGGCCGAACTCGAGCCGGCCGCCGAGAGCGATCGTGGCGCCGCACAACTCCTGCAACAAACGCGCTTCATTGTCTCCGTCTTCCGCGGTTACGAACGACTCCTGGAGGATGCCGGTCTGCTGGACGAACACGGCGTACGAGCCGCACTCCAGCACGCTCCACCAGCGCGCCCGCTGCGCCACGTGATTCTGACGGTTGGCGACCGTGTGGGCGATCCCGATGGACTGTGGCCCGTGGACTTCACGCTGCTGGCCACGGTGCCGCTCCTGGAACGGCTGGACGTCGTGGCCACGGAAGCCTCGCTGTCGGCCGGCTTTCTCGAGCGTATTCACGCGGCCCTGCCGGAACTGGACGAAGTGGCATCGCCTCGCGACGGGCAGGCGCCACCCGCGCTGCTCGTGCCGGATCGTGACGGTCCGCCCGTGTACGAAGCACGCGATCGCGAAGAGGAGCTGGCGCAGGCCGCCCGCCGCATCAAGGCCGCCCGCCGCGCCCACCACACCACTCCGCTCCATCGCCAGGCGCTCGTCGTCCGGCGGCCGCTGCCATACCTGTACCTGGCGCGTTCGGTGTTTGGCGGTGCCGGCCTGCCATTCGAGGCGCTGGATACGCTGCCACTGGCGGCAGAGCCGTACGCGGCGGCTCTGGATCTCGTGCTCGATGTGGTCATCAGCGGCTACTCGCGTGCGTCGCTCGTGGCCGTGCTGTCGTCACCGCACTTCCATTTCGAGGACAACGGTGCTGCCGTCACTCTCGAATCGGTAGCCGCGTTCGATCGCACGCTGTCCGCCGCGCGTTATCTGGGTGGTTTCGAACGGCTCGAGGCGCTGGTTGCGGCATGGTCGGCCATCGAGGTGCCGGCCTCGCGTGAGCAGCGTCAGCAGCAGCGCGCCGCACCCGCCGCGCGCGCGGCACTGGACATGGCCCGCCTGCTGTCGCCACTGGCCGGCGAAGGGCCCGCCGCCGCGCAACTCGCGGTAGTCCAGGATTTCCTCACGCGTCACGCGCAGTCCTCATCCCTGGCCGCGAACGCACAGCGTGTGGATCGCGTGCAGCGAGCGGTGAGGGGCGCGTTGTCGGCTCTGGCCAGGGCATACGACACGCACGATCCCGAGGCGCCGGTCACCGGCCAGGATGTATCGTCGGCCATCCGCCGCTGGCTTGGTGCGCAGACGTTTGCCACCAGGACCGGTGAGGACGGCCTTCGTATTCTCGATGCACAGGCGGCACGATTTGCCGACGTCGACGAGGTGCAGCTCTTGGGACTGGTGGAAGGCGAGTGGCCCGAGCCGGTCCGCCGCAGCGTGTTCTATCCACCGTTCCTGTTGCTGCCGCTCGAACCGACGCCGGCGGCAGACGATCCGAACCAGCGCGACAGCATGGCCACGGCCGGCGCGCGGGCCATGTTTCTCGACCTGCTGACCCTGGCGCGGCGTGAGACGCGCGTCTCTACGTTCGCGCTCGAAGCCGATGCCGTGGTCGAACCCTCGCCGTTCATCGACGATCTGTCAGCGGTGCCACACGAACGGCAGGTGGTACCGCCATCGACGGGCCTGGCCGTGTTCGTCGACGAAGCGTTGTCGGCCGACCCGCCGCGTGTGGATCTGGCGCGCGGAGATGCGGCGGCCTGGGCAGCGTTGCGTGCCGATCGTGTGGCGCCCGGTGATCCGCGCTTCTCAGGAGAAGCTGGCCCCTGGGCATTTCCGCGC
>CAZZGM010000317.1:0-4348 GCA_964653955.1 uncultured Bifidobacteriaceae bacterium
TGCCCAGCCAGCTTGCCTCGACCGTCCCGTTCCTGATTTCGAGGGTCAGGCGGTAGGCGAGGTCGTTGCGGATGTTGAACCACGACGGCCGCAGGAGCGCCGGCGCGCTGCCTGGCACGTCACGACGCAGGTAGACCTTCCCGGACGGTGAGTAGCGCTCGGTCACGACCGCTTCGATGCCTCCGCGCCCTGCGGCATCGGCCAGCGCCAGTCCGCCGGCGGCGTCTCCGGCGGCCTTGACGAGCGATACCGTCAGGCGCGCGTGCCGGAGTTCGGCCGTATCGATCAGGACCGCGGCCCGGCCGGACCGCGATGACAGCGTGAGGTGCCCGTCGGCAATCGTCGCCTGCGGATCGTCGCCCACGACCGTCAGCTTCTCGAGTGGCAACCGGGAACTGCCGCCCACCGTCAGGTAGCGATCGGTTTCGGCGCCCTGCTTGCCCGAGGCCGCGGATGCCGACACGAACTCTTCGAACGGGAAGTGCTGCGAGTGCTGTGCGACCACGATCCGCCCGTCCGGATAGAGGTGCAGCATGTGGTAGGCGAACGGCGTTTCGACGTTCGACGAACGGACCAGCACGGGGACGCCGCCGAGGATCGACAGACTGTTGCGGTGCCAGTGCCCGCAGACGATCGCCTTCACGGATCGATGTCCGGCCACGATCGACTCCAGTGCCGGCTCGTTCACCCAGTCCGACGGCGGCACGTGTGCGAACAGGGCCACGTGTGCCTGCTGCGCGTCGGCCTCCGCCGTTTTACGTGTCAGCCAGTCGAGCTGCGCGTCGTCGAGCCCGTAGGCGTTGCCATAGGCGTCGCCGTTGCCGTAGCGGCCGCCGGCGTTCGGCAACATGGAGTTCACGGTCAGGAGCCGCCAGTTCGCCAGTGTGTGTTCCCGGAATGGTGCGCCGAAGCGCGCCTGCCAGGCCGCCAGCTGATGGTGGCCTCCGTAGTGTGCCTCGAGTGTCTCGTGATTACCGACCAGCGCAATCGACGGATGCCTGAGGCGTCCGAGGAAATCGGCCTTGAAGGCCAACTGCGCGTCGTACTCATCCGGGGGCGGGAAAAACGCCCCGCCGGCGCTGATGACATCGCCACCGTGGATCGAGAGGTCGGGACTGACGGCATTGAGCAGATTTGCCAGATCGGGCATGCGGCGGTCGCTGCTGGAGGTGATCTGTGCACCGCCGCCCCAGTTCTCCTGATGCCTGGGCCAATAGTGATGATCCGTCACGTAGGCGACGCACCCGACGGCACCGGGAGGCACCCACTGCGATCGATAGATCTCCACGCCCTGCGGTGGGGATGGTGGTGCGGCCTGCTGCGCGGGTGTCGTGACCGGAGCGAGCGTGGCGCCTATCACGGCGGCCCCGCCACGCTTGAGGAGGGAACGTCGTCCGAATCGGTCGGCATGTGTCATCGCGCGACGGTACCAAGCGGAGGTGACAACGCCGTGATGCGCTGGCATCATGAGGCCATGAGCGCCATCTACGACATTCCACTCACACGCATCGACGGTACGAACGCCACGTTGGCCCCCTACAAGGGCCGCGTGCTGCTGATTGTCAACGTGGCGTCGAAGTGCGGCCTGACGCCGCAGTACACGGGCTTGGAACAGCTGTATCAGGAGAAGCACGGCCAGGGGCTCGAAGTGCTGGGCTTCCCGGCCAACGACTTCAAAGAGCAGGAGCCCGGCACGGACGCCGAGATCGAGGAGTTCTGCTCGACCACCTACGACGTGCATTTCCCGCTGTTTTCGAAGATCTCTGTGAAGGGGCAGAACCGGCATCCGTTGTACGACGCATTGACGGCGGCGCAGCCGGCCGCGACGGGCGACGGCCCGTTCCGTCAGCGGCTTGCGGGATTCGGTATCGACACCGGTGCGCCCTCCGACGTCCTGTGGAACTTCGAGAAGTTTCTGGTCAGCCGTCAGGGCGACGTCGTGGCGCGCTTCGCCCCCGACGTGGCCGGCGATGATGCCCGGTTGCGGAAGGCAATCGATGGTGAGTTGGCGAAGTCCTGAGGCCCGGCGGATTGTATAATCAGGTCTTATCCGGCCTGGCGGCCGCCCTTATACGACATGACCTTCGATCTCCCCTCCGCCCTCGAGTCCCGTCTGTCCACCGTGCGCGCATTTGCCACCGGTCCGCTGGCGGCGGCTGCGTCCGACATCGATCGTACCGGCGTGGTGCCCGGCGACATCCAGCGTCAGCTCGACGCCCTGCATGTGTGGCAGGACGATGCGCTGACGGCCGTCGTGCTGCTGGAAGAACTGGCTGCCGGCAGTGCCGCGGCGGCCGCGCGCCTGGCGCTCGGGCAGACCGCCGATGGTGAAGGCCTGGCAGGCCTTCGCGGGGTGCAGGTCGTGGACCAGCCGTCGGACAAACAGTGTCTGGGGCTGGCGGCTGTGTGCGTGGGCATTGGCCGCGCCGCTCTCGATGTGGCGCTGTCGACGGCACGCGCGCGCGGTGACCGCGCGTCCGGAGAACCCGGCGACCCGCCGCACTGGGCTCTGGCCGATGCCGCCACCGAGGTCGACGCGGCCCGCTTGCTGCTGCGCGCCACTGCCAGCGGCGAAGGACTGGATGGCGCCGGCGTGCTGGTACATGCCGGCGGTGCTGCCCAGCGTGCCGTCGATGCGATGGTGCGTGTCCTCGGCCCTTCGTCGTGGCAGCCCGGTTCGGTGCTCGAGCGCTGCGCCAGGGACAGCCGTGCGGCGCTGCTCGTGGCCGGTACCGAGGACGCCGCGCGTCAGCGCGCGGCCGACCGCCTGCTGGCCTGACGTAATTACCTTGTCCAGATGATCCCCTCCGTCATCGTCCTTGCGCTCGTGATGGCAGGGACGGTGGCGGCAGTGCGTACGTGGGCGGCGTGGCCGCTGCCCGCACAGCTTACGTTCGTTACCGTGACTCCGCTGCTTGCCCTGGCCGCCGTTCAGGTGTCCATGGAACACCTGCGTGCGCGCGGCGTTGTTACGCTCTGGGCCTCGATGACTGTCGTGGCGGCGTGGACGGCCGTGGCCCTGACGGCGCGTGCGCTCGACATGCCGTTCTCGGCGTTGTTGCTGTGGCCCTGCGCGGCGATCGCGATGGCCGTGGCCGTGAGCTACGGATTTCGTGCGGTGTGGGCCGTGAGCCTCATCGCGCTGGTCGTGGCCACGGCCAGTTCGTTCTTCGTTTCCGGCGGAGTTCCCTGGCTGTTCGTGTTCCAGCGCCTGGAGCCGCTGGCGGGGACGTCGGTGGCACTGGCTGTGCTCGCGCGTCATCTGGCACCAGTGGGCCCGGGCTTCGATCGCGTGGCGCGCTGGACGGGCGTGTCGCTGGCCCTGGCCGCGATACTGGTGCTGGCGACGGTGCCTGGAACGAGCCTGCTGGCGTTTGCACCGGAGACGGCGCTGCTCGTCTACCGCGGCGTGACTCTCGTCGTTGGTGCCATTGCCATGGTCATGGGTGTACGCCGCTGGCGTGTGAGGGGGGCATGAGCCAGCTGGTTGTGGCGGCTCTCCTCGTCCTGCTCGCCGCAGGGGGGCTGCTCGGCGGCGCCGCGTGGAACCGCACCGGGACAACGCAGCGGGTGACGCTGTCGGAGCGCGAACTCGAACCTGTGTGGCCGCCGCGGGAGGGCTCGGCGTCGAGTGCCGCCCGCCTTGCGCTGCGATGGCAGCCGCGCGACGATCCCCAGGACGCACGCCTCTGGCTAGGTGACGGCACGCTGCGTGAGTTGGGGTTCACGCTGGGATTGCCGGCTGGCGCGTCCGGTGCCGAGCTGTTCTATACGCGCAGCCTGCCGCGGACGGCCTGGGTGGCCTTCGAGTTCAACGGTCCGGCGTGGCGGCTCATCGAGCAGCGCCGGCCGATGATGGGCGGTGCGGAGGCAAACGACAGCCGGCTGGTTCCCGTCGCCGCCGGCCTGGATCCGGTCGAACTGCGCCGCCGGTTCGAGACACAGCCCATCGTCGTCCTTCCGGCGGTCATCGGTCTCCGGTACGAACGTCATCCCACGCGCGGGCCGTCGGTGTGGGCCGGTATCGAGCGGATCGATCTGCCCGACATCACCGTCCCGCCTCGCCTGCGCGAGCGACTGCGTACAGGCGAACACGCCGGTTACGAACTGGTGCTGGCCGTGGGGCGGCTCGGGAACGTGTGGCTGGAGGAGAGCGGCGCGGCAGCCGCGAGGTGAGAGGCGGGCGAGTGGGGCTCGGCCGGTCGTGCCGAGCGCCCACTCACCGGAATGTGTCGCGAACGTGTGTCAGCCGAGCAGACCCTTGGCGATGGTCATCAACTGCATGTTCGACGTGCCTTCGTAGATCTGGCCAATCTTGGCGTCGCGATACAGTTTCTCGACCGGATAG
>CAZZGM010000318.1:0-4341 GCA_964653955.1 uncultured Bifidobacteriaceae bacterium
CGGGCCATCGTATCCACCTTTGCGAAGGTGTCCACGCGATCGGATCAAGCCCAATCCGGGCCTGATTGCCGTGAATCGCCTTGTTCAGTTCAACACGTAACGTCTCCGTTCCACGCCGGGTCCATCCCTGGAGACAGGGTTGGCATAGGAGATACGAAAAAGCGTTCGCGTCGAGGTAGTAGTTCTTCATCCGAGTTGCAGCGAGGCAGACAGGTTTCGGACCGGCAGCAGCGCCGCCAAGGGCGCGTCTGGCGCACGCGCGCGTTGCTGAGCGCAAGGAGGGCCTAGGGCGTGCATCTTGGCAACGGCGACCAGTATGCCGATCAGATTGGAGCGGCGAGCGGATGCTTCATGAGTTCGCGCGCACGTCCGTCACGTGTGTGAGCTTCGCGTCAGCGCACGCCCATGGCCTCGGCCGCAAACGCCCACTGATCCGCGCGTTCGGCAATCAGCCGGTCCGTCGGCCGGTAGCCATGCGAGCCGGACACTTCCACGCGGATGAGCGCCGGGTTGTTGCAGCCCTGCGCGTCCTGCAGCGCCGCGGCGTACTTGAACGAGTGGCTCGGTACCACGCGATCGTCGTGGTCGGCCGTGGTGACCAGCGTGGCCGGGTAACACGTGCCGGCGCGAAGGTTGTGCACCGGCGAGTACTTGATGAGAAACGCAAACTGCCCGGCGTCCTCGGCCGAACCGTACTCGCCCACCCAGAAGCGGCCGCCCGTGAAGCGCTGGTAGCGCAGCATGTCCATCACGCCGACCGCTGGCAGCGCCACGGCAAAGAGATCCGGCCGCTGGTTCATGACGGCGCCCACCAGCAGCCCGCCATTCGATCCGCCCATCATGCCGAGCCTGGCCGGTGAGGTGACCTTCTCCTGCACCAGGTGTTCGGCCACGGCAATGAAGTCGTCGTAGACGTTCTGCTTCTTCTCCAGCATCCCGGCCTTGTGCCACTCCTCGCCGTACTCGGCGCCGCCGCGCATGCTCACCGTCACCCACACGCCGCCCAGTTCCAGCCACGCGGGCACGTCCGCACGATAGGTGGGCGTCGTCGAGATGGAGAAGCCGCCGTAACCGTACAGCATGGTCGGGTTGTTGCCGTCGCGCGGCAGATCCTTGCGTGCCGTCATGAAGTAAGGCACGCGTGTGCCGTCCTTCGACGTGGCAAATCCGGCCGTGGTCTCGAAACGGCTGGTGTCCACAGGCGGCGTCGCCTGCTCGAAAGGCGTGCTCTGCTGCGTCGCCGGGTCGTAGCGATACACCGTCGTCGGTGTGAGTGGCGAGCTGAACGCGTACCACACGTCAAGCGCGTCCTCGCGGCCGCTGAGACCGGCCACGGTGCCGACGCCCGGCAGGGCAATTTCGCCCTGCGCCCGGCCGTCGAGGCCGAACAGCTTCAGCCGGCTCTGCACGTCCACGAGGTACTGCGCCACCACGCGCCCGCCAATCACGGCCACGCTTTCGAGCGATTCTTTCTGCTCGGGGACGATGGTGGTCCAGGACGCGGGTGCGGGGCTGCGAAGGTCCACGGCCACGACTTTCCGGTTGGGCGCATCCTTATCCGACCGCAGATACACCACCGGCCCACGATTCCCGATTGGCGCGTACTCCGCATCGTCTGTTTCAATGACCGGACGGATTGGCGCGCGGACGTTTGGGGCGCTGGCGTTGCCGAGGTCGGCGTAATAGAGGCGGTTGCGGTTGCCAGACCCTTCGGCCATCCACACGAGCAGGTAGCGGCCGTCTTCGGTGACGCCGCCGCCAATCAGCCAGTGCGCCAGGTCCTTGCGTTCGTAGACCAGGATGTCGTCCGACTGTGGCGTGCCGACGCGATGGTAGTAGAGCGCCTGGCCCGACAGCGCCGCTTCCAATACCTTGTCCTTCGGCGGCTCGGGGTAACGCGCGTAAAAGAAGCCTTTCGAGTCCTTCGTCCACGAGATGGCGGAGAAGCGCATCCAGTGGATCTCGTCCGGCAGGTCCCGGCCGGTACCGAGGTCACGTACCTTGATGGTGCGCCAGTCGGCCCCGCCTTCCGCCAGGCCATAGGCCATGAGCTTCGCGTCGGGTGATGGCTCCACTTCAGCCAGCGACACCGAACCATCTTCCGAGATGGCATTCGGATCGATCACCATGCGCGGCTCGGCGGTGAGCGAGGCGCGCACGTAGATGGGCGACTGACGCTGCAGTCCCGTGTTCTTCGAGTAGAACAGCTGACCGGCTTCCACCTGCGGCAAGCCGACGCGCGGGTAGTTCCACAGTTCGGTCAGCCGCTCGTTCAGCCGCGCTCGCAGCGGCAGGGCGGCGAGATAGGGGTCGGTCACGGCGTTCTGCGCGGCTACCCATTCCGCTGTTGCCGTCGCATCGAGATCCTCCAGCCAGCGGTACGGGTCTGGCACCCTGGTGCCGTGGAGGTCGTCCACCACATCGCCTTTCGTGGTGACGGGATAGGTGAGAGTGGGCTTGTCGGGCCCGGACGGCGCACAGGACACGGTTATCACCAGCAGGAAACAGCAGAGCAGACGGGACATGAAGTCACCCTCGATGTGAACAGCCCCGATCCTATCGCGGCGCGGGGCCCGCCTTCGCGACGTTCAGCGCGTGCGCGCCACCTCCACGACCGCGTCGTAGGCAAACCGCACGAAGCGGTGCAGTTCGGATTCGAGGATACGTTCCTGATCGCTGTGCGCGCCAAAACCTTTCGGGCCGTCTTCAATGTCCACGGCCGGCCCGATGCCGTAACACTTGATGCCCTTCTGCCGCAGGTAGGCCATGTCGGTGGCGCCCGTGCTCATGGTTGGCAGCGTGATGGTGCCGTAATGTTTCGTGATCATCGATTCCAGCACCTTGAACGCATCGGAGTCCAGCGGCATGGTCCCGCCGGAGGGGCGCTCGGCCGACATGGGGTCGTAGTACTCCACTTCGATCTGCGGATTGTCCACCACCTTGCGCACCATCTCGAGGAACGCGTCCTTGTCCTCGTCCGGCACCTGCCGGACGTCGATGTTGGCCGTCGCTTCGGAGGGAATGACGTTGAACCGGTAGCCGCCCTGAATGATGTTGGGCGACAGCGACGTCCGGAGCATGGACCAGTGCCGGGGCTCGTGCTTGCGCAGGTAGTCCTGCGCGGGACCGGAGACGGCCGGGTCGGGGCTGAGCACGTCGCGATACCGGTCGGCTTCTTCGGGTGTGGACACCTGCGCGAGCCGCTTGAAGTAGGTGGCGGTGGTTTCGTTGAGACGCGTCGGCGGCGTCCACGTGGCAATGGCCCCCACGGCCGTGCCCAGGTGACCGACGGGGTTGTCTTCCAGCGGCACCGATCCGTGTCCGGCCGTGCCACGCGCGGTGAGCCGGATGCCGCGCGGTACCTTCTCCACGGTCTGCACCGAGGCAAACTTCACCTTGCCACCGACGCGCGACACGGTACCGCCCTCGGCATAACAGAACTCGGCGTCGATGGCGCCGAAGTGCTGGTTCGCCATGTACTCGATGCCAATGCGCGTCCCGCCTTCTTCGCCGGCTTCGGCCAGGAAAATCACGTCACGATCCAGTGGCACGTTCTGGCGCTTGAGCGTCAGCATGGTCATGAGCATGGCCACGACGTTGTCCTTGTCGTCGACGGTGCCGCGTCCGTAGATGTAGCCGTCCTCGCGATGCGCGCTGAAGGGCGGGTGAATCCACTTCTTTTCGTCCACGTTCACCGTGTCGGTGTGGCCGAGCAGCAGCAGCGGACGTTTGCTGCCGTTGCCCTTCAATCGTGCCACGACGTTCGGGCGGTTGGCTTCGAGGGCAAAGACTTCCACCGGGATGCCCTCCTGCTCGAGCACCTGCTTCAGGTAGTCGGCCACCGGTTTCTCACCTCCCGGAGGCGTGCCGGGTGGGTCGGTGGTGTCCATCCGGACGATGGCCTGGAAGTGGCGCAGGGTTTCTTCTTCGAGGGCCGCCCAGTCGGGCTGTGACGGGGCCTGCATGGCCGACAGGGACGTGGCCAGCACGAGGAGCATCGGGATGGTCGCGCGCATGGGGCGGATGTTATCCCATGCGACAGCGGCTGAAGCGGGTGATGATATTGGGCAACCTGGAGAATGGAATGACACGAGTTCCCGCCGCGTGCCTGTTGCTGACCCTGGCGGCCGCCTCTCTGGCCGCGCGTCAGGACGGGCCGTTCGTGCTCGAAGAAACCACCATTGCCGCGGTGCACGGCGCCTTTCGCGACGGACGGCTCACATGCCGTGCGCTCGTCCAGCAGTACCTCCGCCGCATCGAGGCCTACGACCGCAATGGCCCCGCGCTCAACGCGATTGTCACCATCAACCCGCGGGCACTGGAGGAGGCCGACGCGCTGGA
>CAZZGM010000319.1:0-4327 GCA_964653955.1 uncultured Bifidobacteriaceae bacterium
CTTCCGACGACACCGTCGTCTGTTCGCCCAGCAGGGCGGGGCTGGTCGCCGTGACCGTCACACCGGGCAGTACCGCGCCCTGTGCGTCTGCAATGCGCCCCTGGATGGTGCCCGTGCTGCTGGCGCCGCCGCCCTGCGCAAGGGCGGGGGCTGCCGTGTAAAGAAGTACGGCAAGCGCTGCCCCAAGTATGGGGAGTCTCATGTGTCCTCCTGACAAGCGCGCTCTCGCGCGCCGCACGTTAGGGTGGCCCCACCTGGCGGCAGGACTCACCACGAACGACAAATCGCACCCGACCAACCACGCTCCGTCGAAGCCCGTCGACTTCACCCGGGACGCCGGCCGGTCCGGCACGTACCTACAAGTGCCGGAGTTTGTATCGCGATGTAAGCGGATGAGGCAATCCGGTCGAACCGGGACGAAAACTACAGGGTTTCCGGGATGGGCGTCGGGACGGGCGTCCGGACCTCTCACCCTGGCGCATCCGGCACGGCCGGCCGGGCCTCACTCACCAGCGCGTGTACCAGCCGCGCCGCATCGTCCACCGACGACATCGGCAGCTCGTAGCAGTCCACCCCACGCATCCACCGGACGAGTGCTTCGACATCGTCCCGGTGGAATTCGTCCATACGAATGAACGACTCGTCGAGCAGGCGGCGCAGTGCCTCGGGACGCGAAAGCGGCAGCAGCGCCGTGGTGGCCTGGCGATCGTAGCGGGGAAAGACCATCCAGCACACCGGGCGCGGCCCGGCGTCAGCAGGCAGCAACGCACGTGGCGGCGGCAGATAGCGCACGGTGACATGGTCCTCGCGCACATACGCCGGCAGCGCATCCAGGTGTGGATAGCGGCCACGCAACGGGTCGAGGCTGCCATCCTTGATGGTCAGCGCCAGCGGCACGGGGCGGACCGCCAACGTTTCGCGGTCGAGTGGCGCAAGTTCGTCCGACAGATATGTGGCCCCCTCGCTGATCAGCGTAGCCGCCAGCGTGCTCTTGCCACTGCCGGCGCACGCCGGCAGCAGCACGCAGCCACGCGCGAACTCGACAACGGCGGCATGAGCGTTGAGGAGGAAGTCATGCCGATCGATGGTGTATTCCCGAAAACACTGCTTCACGCCAGGACCGATGCCTTCCGTCCTTCTGCCACGAGCCGCCACACGCCCGGTGGCATCGGTCAACGACCATGTACCATCGGCCATCACCTCCAGCGTGAGCGTGACATCGGCCGCGGCCGCGGTGGCCTCCTCCGGCGCGCGCATGTGGGCCAGCATCACCAACAGCGCGGCCGTCAGCTCGGACGACGCACCGGATATGCGAAGCGCCATGGTCGTTTGGAGCACGCGGTAGAGCATGGTCTCCGCACGCTGACCATTACCTGGCTGGTTGTGCGAGGACAGCGCCGGTCTGTCAGGTGATGAAGCGTTGGCGCGGCGCAGAACATCGATGTGCGCAGCCTGGGCATCTACCTGATCCGGATCGAGCCGGGCAAAATGTTGTATCTCCGCGGGCTCGACGCGCAGAGCGCCAGCGGTGGCTTCGGGATTGAGGCGGAACGCAATACGAAGGTGCGGGTTGGTCAGCAGTTGCGCGAGTGCCGTTTCAAACGGTGTGTCCTCGGCGTCCATCGCAACCGGCTGCGTGAGATATCCCAGTGCAAACCACTGCTGGAGCAGTGTTCCCACCTGTCGTGTGGCCTCGGGCGCGTCGAGCGCAAGCAGCTCGCCATACCGCGCAGCCACCGCGTTAGCCGGCAGGCCCTCTTCGACGAGACACCATGCCAGTGTGGCTGCCGTGTTGAACAGCGACAACTCGCGGCGGCGCTCCGAAAAACACACGCCGGCATCGTCCAGGACAAACAGCGCCACATCGTCCTGCAGGCGAAGTGGCGTGTCGATGCGCTGCGCGGCGAGGCTCCCGGTGAAGGACTCGTCCGACGTAGTGCGCGAACGCGTTGGTGCCGCAGCAGTGGACGCGTCTCGCAGGACCTCAACAGACGAAACCGCAGCCTCGGCCACGGTCGGCGAAGACAGCGTTCGGGGATGCCGATCGATGTCGACGTTTTTCGTGTCGCCGCCAGACTGTGGCTGCAATGGACTCGCCGTAATTCGAGAGCGAGTGTCCGGCGACGCATCCCGCGGGGCAACAGCGCGACGCAGACGCGCGAGATGTTCCTGCCAGTGCGTGCCCGCCTTTGACACGTCGTGCAGACCCACGAGTGCAATCAGCGGCGTGACGTCTCCCGCAATGTCATCCAGTAGATCCCACGCCTCGTCGGGAACCGGCGCCGTCGCATCCACCACCCAGCCATGGTCCGTGCAGCGGGCACCTCTGATACGAAGCGCCCCAACGTGCTCGGGTCCCAGCGTGTTCAGCCACGCTCGCGGCTCCACGCCGCGGCGCGTGCAGGTGGAAAGCAGCGCGGCCACGTCCAGCAGCACCCGCGTTCCCGCCTGCGTGCACAGCTCCGCGAGGAACGTGGGTTCGCTGAACTCGCCCGGAACATCCAGGTACGCAGCTACGGGCTCGACGAGCAGCGTACCAACGGCATCGCCGACCGTACGGGCGTGACCGACTGCTCGCTTCAGCGCGGCGCCGGTCAACGGTGCGGGAACAGGTTCAAGCAGGTCGATGCCGCCGGCATGGCGAAAGCCGAGCGGGACGATGACGAAGCGTGGTTGCGCGGCGGCGCAAAGTGCGGACAACGCGCTGACGCGCGCAGGGTCGAGCGTGTCTGACGCCGCAAGTGGTACATGCGGCGCGCGTACAACCAGCGGAAAGGTTCTCGCCAGCCAGGCAAGGTAAGGCGAGGGACGGGACAAAAAACCATCGGCGACGATTTCCAGCACATCGATGGATCGAGGCAATTCCTCGATTTCGCGTGCAAGGGTATCGTCGCCGAGTGTGGCGCCAAACAGTGTCACGGACACAGGCGCACATCCGTGCGCGTTGCCGCGTGTGATCGCCTGACTTCCGCAGCGCCCCGGTTAGCGGGGGCTGGTGCGGACCGGCTGCGTCGTCACGCGGTACTGCGCCGATGCCTGGTTGGCGGACGCCGCCAGCAGAAGAGCCACTGCCGGAGCGGTCACCGTGGCCTTGCCGACCTTGCTGAGAAACTCGCGGCGTGCGGTCGTTTCGTCCTTGGCGGGAACGGTTGAATTCATCTCGTTCGACATTTGGGGGTTCCTCGACTTTCCAGAGCCTATCACGATTCAACGGCTGTCAAATGACTTTTTATGACTCTTTACGCAATTCTTGATGACCGGCGGCCCTCAAGAGATGCCACACCGGTCTGGCAACGTAATCCACGCCGACCTTCAGCGGCACGTAGCCCCAGCTTAGTGATGCCGGCAGCGCCACCATTTCAATGTGATTGCGGCGTGGCAGCAGCCAGGTTCGCCCCACGTAGCGCACCCGGTCGAGCCAACGCTCCCGCATGCGGAGGCGGAAGGAGCTGACGCGGTCGTTGGCGGGCAGCACCCAGGTGTCAGAGAACAGGTGGTCGAGCACCTCGGTCTCCAGCTCAGCCACTGTCTTGTCGTCGGAAATCGCCTGAATTACCGCCGGGGGCAGCGTGGCCCCGGCACAGGTTCGGGCCAGGGACAAACCCAGCAATACGATGCGCCGGCAGCCGGCGCGCGCGGCCTCCTCGAGGCAGCCTTCCAGGTCGAGTGCCGGTTCGCCGTGCAGCAGCGCCGTCAGGTCACGGACCCAGGCCAGGCGCTCCCAGTGGTGCTTGGCCCCATGGATACACAAGGCCAGCAGCAGGTCGGCCGGCGCCAGTGTCAGCATGGTCCGTCCGCTGACCATAAAGGGGTGAGCGCGATCGAGCATGGCTTCGTAGTCCACGTCGATGGCCAGGGCGCGCTGACTGAGTGCCCAATGCGGCTCGACGATGGTGCCATCGGACTCACGGATGTACAAGTGCTCGCATTGCACCAGCCGGTAAACCCGATGTTGAGAGGCGGTCAGTTCCGGGTGACCTGGCGCTCGATCCGCATCGGCAAACCCCTGGTTCTCCAGAACCTCGCACACCGCGCTGACGTCTTCGCGGCGGGCGAGCAAATCCAGGTCGCCGGGGCAGCGGGCCGCGAGATTCCCGAACAATCGGCAGGCGAGCGCCGGGCCTTTAAACGGAACCACCGTGACCCCTCGGGCCGTGAGCATCTCGACGAGATCCGCCAGGCGGACCGCCAGCGTGTCGCTTACCCTCGCCCCCTGCTGGTGATGGTGCCGCAGTGCAGCCAGGATGTCCGGCGGGCAGTGGTGTTCCGCCGTTTCCAGAAGATGCAGGAGACCCGGCACGAGGCGGTGGCGAAGTGTCGCCTGCAC
>CAZZGM010000320.1:0-3043 GCA_964653955.1 uncultured Bifidobacteriaceae bacterium
GCCAGGCCCGAGCCCTTGCCGCCCAGCGTGTCCTTCATGTGCCGGTTGCCTTCGGCCTTCCCGTTGCCAAACGAGTAGACGTACTTCACTGTCTTTGCGGGTTTCCCTGCCTTCGCCGTTCGCACCGACTTGGTGGTCTTCGCCGTCCGGGCCTTCCTGGCCGCCGTCGTTCGCCGTGCGGCCGGGCGAGCTCCCTTGGCCGCGGATTTCCTGCGTGTCTGCTTCTTGGCCATGCGTGATTACGACTCCTGAGGAACGATCTCGGATACATCCGCAAGCTGGAGGATGAGGCGCTCCAGCTTCCACATCAACCGCAACCGCGCTTCACGCAGCCGCGGGTCATCTGCCATCACCATCACATCGTCGAAAAACGTGGCCACCGACGGCCCGAAGCGCGCGGCTTCGACGAACGCTTCACGGAATGCCGTCCCGCGTGCCGCCGCCGCTTCGATGATCGGGCGGCGCCGTTCGTACTCGGCCCACAAGGCCCGCTCCGCCGGTTCCACCAGCACGCCGTCCAGCGGCTCGCCACTTTCGTCGAGGCTGGCCATCGATGGCGTGACCGGCACATTCTTACCCACGATGTTGCGCACGCGCTTGAAAACTGCCGCCAGCGTGCGGAAATCGTCCGTCGGCGCCAGGTCGGCGAGCACGTCCAGCTTGCGCCGGGCCACCAGCGGACTCACGTGCTGCAGGTCGCCGTGCGTCACCGCCCGTACGTTCCTGACGTCGTGACCACGCTGCTCCAGCACATAGCGTACGCGCTCGGTGAGAAACGCCCACAGCGCCGAGGCACAGGCAAACCGATCGGCCTCGATGAGATCCGCAAACGGCGGCTCGGCGCCCGCCACGAGCTGGCCGAGCGTGACCTGCAGGTCCAGGCCGGTCAACTCGGGCAGGTCCACCAGGATGCGCACCACCCCCTGCGCGGCGCGCCGCAGTCCGAACGGATCGCGTGACCCGGTGGGACGTTCGCCCGCGGCAAACATCCCGACCAGCGTGTCGAGCTTGTCGGCCAGCGACACCGCCGCCCACGTGATGGCGGCGTCGCCCAACTGCGCGCGCGTCGGGGGCGCGTCGGCTTCCACACCCAGCGGCAGGTAGTGGTGATAGATGGCCTTCCACACGGCTTCGGGGTGACCGTCCTCGCGCGCGTAGATGCCGCCCATGGTGCCCTGCAGTTCGGTCAGCTCGCGCACCATGTCCGTGGCCAGGTCGGCTTTGCACAGTCGCCCGGCTTCCGCCGCCGCTGCCGCTTCGTCCGGCCGGCCAAACGTCTCGCGGCATATCCACTCGGCCAGCTTGGCCACGCGGTCGGCCTTGGCGCGATAGCTGCCCAGCTTCTTGTGGAACAGCACCGTGTCGAGACGGTCGACGAAGCCATCGAGTGGCTGCTGGCGATCGGCATCCCAGAAGAACCGCGCGTCCCGCAGGCGGGCCGTCAGCACGCGTTCGAGGTTGCGCGACACCACCTCCGGCTTCTCGGGTTCGCAGTTGAGCACCGCGAGGAATACCGGCAGCAGGCGCCCTTCATCGGACAGCACCGGAAAGAAGTGCTGATGGTGAATCATGGTCGTGGCGAGGACTTCGGATGGCAGTCTGAGGAACTCGTCCGCGAACCGGCCCGACAGCACGAACGGATATTCGACGAGGTCGGGCACTTCCTGAAGCAGCGACTGCCCCACCAGTGCCGTCGCCACGCGCCCGCCGCGCCGGCGTGCCTCCACGTCCAGCTCGCGGGCAATGCGGCTGTGACGTTCGCTACGCTCGAGCACGACGAAGTGCTCGGCCAGGCGCTTCCGGTAGTCGTCGAAACCTTTCACCTTCACGGCGCGCCCGGCGCGGCCGCTCGTGGCCAGGAACCGGTGCCCGTAGGTCACCGCGCCCGAACGGACGTCCTGCACCAGACCGCCCTGCGCGTTGGGGGTTCTCGTGATGCCAAACGGCACCACGCGCCCGCCAAACAGGAACACGATCCACCGGATGGGGCGGCCAAACGGCAACTCGCCCTTCCCATCGTCGAGCAGTGCGTCCCAGCGCATCTGCTTCGGGAACGGCAGCGCCCGCAGCGCCGAGGCCAGCACTTCGGGCAGCACGTCCACGGCCGCGCGGCCACGCTGCTGACGGCGAAACGCCAGGTAGGTGCCCTTCTTTTCCGGCACCTCCACCTGCTCGAGCGCCGACACCTCGACGCCCTGCTTCCGCGCGAACCCCGCCGCCGCAGGCGTGGGTTGTCCGCTGGCGTCGAACGCCGCCGCGACGGGAGGCCCGGTGACCAGTTCTTCGAGGTCGCTCTGCCGTTCGGCCACGCGTGCCAGCCGCGCCGTGAGGCGCCGGGGTGTGGAATAGGTTTCCACCGGCGCGTCCGTGTCGAGACGCGCGGCCTTGAGACTCGCCTCCACCGCCACGCCAAATGCCGTTGTCAGTGCCGGCAGCCAGCTCGCAGGCAGTTCTTCGGTCCCAATCTCGATGAGCAGTTCGCGATCCACGTCCGTCCTCGTCTCGTCCGTTTTCCCGGCCTAGGCCTGGCCGCCGTCGGCCGCGGTCAACGCCTCGTCTGCCGTCCCCTCGGCGGCCGGCTCCGGCGCGCACGTCTCGGCGTAGCGGCGGCAGATGGCCACGGCCAGGTGCCGTACACGCAGGATGTAAGCGGTGCGTTCGGTAACGCCGACGCTGCCGCTCGAGTCGAGGAGGTTGAACAGGTGCGAACACTTCAGGCAGTGCTCGAGCGCGGGCAGCACCAGGTCGGCCTTCAGCAACTGCTCGCCGAAGGCATACACCTCATCGAACTGCCGGCGATGGAAGGCCGCGTAGTCGGCCAGGGCAATACCCGTATCCTGGTTGAAGGCATACTTCGACTGCTCCACTTCCTCGCGCAGCCGCACGGCGCCATACGACACGCCGGGAGCCCACTGCAGGTCGAACACGTTGTCCACGCGCTGCAGGAACATCGCGATGCGCTCGAGCCCGTAGGTGATTTCGCACGACACCGGCGACAGATCCATGCCGCCCACCTGCTGGAAGTAGGTGAACTGCGTGATCT
>CAZZGM010000320.1:3053-4326 GCA_964653955.1 uncultured Bifidobacteriaceae bacterium
GCAGCACCTGCCAGCCGATGCCCCACGCGCCGAGCGTCGGCGACTCCCAGTTGTCCTCTTCGAAGCGGATGTCGTGCTGACGCGGGTTGATGCCGACGGCCTCGAGGCTTTCGAGGTAGGTCTGCTGCACTTCGTCGGGCGAAGGCTTGAGAATGACCTGCAGCTGATGGTGCTTGAACAGCCGATTCGGGTTCTGGCCAAATCGCCCGTCGTCCGGGCGGCGGGACGGCTGGATGTAGGCCACGTTCCAGGGCGTGCTGCCCAGCACGCGCAGCAGTGTTTCGGGATTCGATGTACCGGCGCCCACCTCGAGGTCGAGGCCCTGCTGGATGAGGCACCCCTTCGAGGCCCAGTAGGCCGAGAGTTTCAGGATGAGGTCTTGGAAGGTCACGTTTGGCAGGTTCCGCGGTCAGGGTGCCGGCAGGCGGCGTATCTCGTGAATGACTCGAATCGATCGCAGCTCGCGATCCAGATGCGAGCGAATGAGTGTCCGGTGCACGTGCTCGAGCTCACCGAGCGTAGCCCTCGTCACCTCGAGCGACGGCACCTGTGCCGGCGACACGCGGCGCGCATCGGCCACGAACCGCCACGCACCCGCCGACAACGAAAGATCCGTCGGATAGACGCCCTGGAGCCGCAGCAGCCAGCACTCGAAGTACCGCGCCAGCGGCTCCACCGGAACGCCCTGCACCAACGCCTCGAGTGTGGCGGCGCCCAGCCGGAACAACCGTTCTTCGGGTTCCGCCTCGACGGCCCACTCGTCCAGCAGCTCGGCAAAATAGTGACTGTAGCCGAGCGCTTCGGCACTGGCCGCCTTCAGCGGCGACACCACGGTCTCCGCGTAGTTCAGGCCCACCAGGTCGCGCCGTTCCTTCTCGAAATACGCGGTGCGCACGAGCGTCAGCGGCTCGAGCGCGCCCCTGAACCGCGATCGAGGCCGGCGGGCGTGTCCGGCCACGCCCCGCTTCTTGCCCCGATCCGCTGTCAGGAACACGACAATCCGATCCGCTTCCCCAAGCTTGTAGGTGCGAAGAACCAGGGCATCGGCCGTATGCAGCGGCATCCCGAGTCCCTCATTCTACTGCGCTACCGCGTCAGGTACTTCAGGAACACGGTGGCCAGACCGAGGAACGACGCAAAGCCCACCATGTCGGTGAACGTGGTGATGAACACCGACGACCCGAGTGCCGGGTCCACCTTCAGCGCCTTCAGGCCGAGCGGCACCAGCGTGCCGGCCGTGGACGCCACCAGCATGTTGCAGACCATTGCCATG
>CAZZGM010000321.1:0-3311 GCA_964653955.1 uncultured Bifidobacteriaceae bacterium
AGCGTCGCCAGCTTCAACTGATCGATGAGCGACAGGCTGCGCTGCGCCAGCAGCGCCGGCAGCGTGGCGGCCAGGCGCGGCGCCATTTCCAGCAGTTCGTCGCCCATGCCGGGGAACGCGCGCAGCAGCGTGCGGCCCGCGCCCGGGTAGGCAGCGGCGGCGCCGGTGAAGACCCACGCCAGCTCGCCGGGTTCCTCCTGCAGGTCGGCCAC
Source organism: uncultured Bifidobacteriaceae bacterium (assembly GCA_964653955.1). Lineage (GTDB taxonomy): Bacteria > Acidobacteriota > Vicinamibacteria > Vicinamibacterales > UBA2999 > VFZN01. The sequence goes on from CAZZGM010000321.1 coordinate 213, forward strand.
GGTCGAGGAGTCGAGCAGCGGCGCTTCTTCCGCCAGTCCCCGTACCCACGGGCTGTGGATGCGCCAGCCGTGCAGGTGCAGCACGCGCTCACCGTTCACCCAGGGTTGTCCCGGATCCGCCGGCCACAACGCGTGATGGCAGCACAACGCGCCCACGGCCAACTGGAGCAACTCGTGCGCGGCGCCCGCGTCCGGCCACGGCAGCGCGGGCGGCACGGATGGTGGTTCGTCGGGTGCCGCTTCGAAAATCGCCAGCACGTCGCGATTGCCGGCGGTATCGGCCGGCACCAGCAACATGAGGACGGCGGTATCCGCCAGCGATGGGTCGTCGCCAAACGCACCACCGCTGGCATCGACGGCGCCGACGAGCGCCGCATCCAGCTCGCCGCGCGCGATGGCATCCGCGGCGCATTCGAACGCACGGCGCCCCGACTGGAAACCGTCGCTGACCACCTGTCCGGGACCGCGCACGTCCAGCAGGCTGTTCAGCCGGTTGGCCGGCATGTTGGGCATGGTGCCCAGCACGCCCGCCGCCTGGAGCGGGCCAATCACCGCATCACGTTCGGCGTTGGTCACGGGCCGGTCCAGCAGCGACGCCAGCCGCCAGCGGCAGCCATGACGCGCGGCAGACGGATCCACGTCCGTACCGACGAACAGGCCGACGCGCTCGCGATCGAGATCCGACAAATGGGGGCGGATGGCCTGCGCCGCACGCAGCAACAGCAATTGCTGTGGAAGCGTCTGCTGCAGATCGGCCGGTGGAAACCCAAGTCCCTTCAGCGCCAGGTGAATATCGCCAATACGACGTGTCGCCGAATCGAGTCCCAGCAGCACACGCAGTGTGGCGTCCGTATCGGCGGCCGCACCGACCGCCACTTCGCACGCGACCATGGCAAGCGCGCGTGCAGGCGCGGATGGAACAGCTTTGCGGCGTCCGCGCCCGCGCGGACGGCGAGCCAGGTCGTCAGCCGCTTCAGGGCCGTCGAGCACTGCATGCGCATTGCAGCCGCCAAACCCGAACGCGTTGATGGCGGCGCGGCGCGGCGCTTCGCCGGGTGTCCACGATTCGGCCTCACCAGGCAGCGCCAGCGCGCTGCCTTCGAGCGCATCAATCGGGTGATCCAGGCTGACGCGCGGCGCCGGCGGAATGGTGGCGTGTTCGAACGCGCCGAGAATTTTCAGCAGGCCAGCCGTCCCGCTGGCCGTAATCAGATGACCGACCTGCGCCTTGAACGATCCGAGGCGAATGGGCTGGTCGCCAAACACTGCACGGATGCTCAGGATTTCTTCGCGGTCGCCAACGGGCGTACCCGTGGCGTGACACTCCAGAAAATCGATGCCGCCGGGTTCGAGGCCGGCCGCCGCCCAACCCGCGCGGATGGCGCGCTGCTGGCCGCTGGTGGTGGGGGCCAGCAGTCCCGAACCACGTCCGTCGTTGCTGAGACCCACGCCGCGGACGATGCCGTAGATGTGATCGCCGGCGGCTACTGCATCGTCCAGACGCTTGAGCACGAGCACGGCGGCGCCTTCGGCCGGCAGCAGGCCGTCGGCCAGCGTGCTGAGCGGCGAACTGCGACCCGTGCGGCTGAGCGCGGCAAGGGCCGTGAAGCCGATGTGCAGGAACAGATCGTCGGCGGCGTTGAGGCCGGCGGCCACCATCACGTCGGCGCGGCCGGCTTGCAGTACGTCGCACGCGGCCTTCAGCGCGTAGAGTCCCGAGGCGCAGGCGGCGTCCAGCGCCAGGCGTGGACCTTCGAGTCCACACGCTTCCATGGTCCAGCGCAGTGCACCGGTTTGTCCGGCCAGTGCCGGATCGTCGGCGTCCACGTCGCCACACCAGCGGCGCGCCGCGACGTCGGCAAACGAGCGCGTCGGATAACCCAGCGAACCGAGCACGAGTCCGGCACGGGGACCGGCATCCGCGCCAACGCCCGCTTCGCGCAGACCTTCGCGCGTGGCGTGCAGCAGCCATTGCCAGCCTTCGGGCAGCGCGGCGAGATGATCCGCCGGCAGCCGGAATCCGTCCGCCCGCCAGGTGCGTTCGAAGTCGGTGACGTAGCCGCCGCGCGCGCACGCCGCGGGCTCCAGCGGGTCCGTGCACACCGCCGCTGGGTGCAGACCCCACATGGCGTGTGTGCTGGCGCCGGTGAGATCGTCGCGGCCGAGAATGCGCCGCCACAGCGTGGCCGGGTCGTGCGCGCCCGGCAGCACGGCGCCACGGCCGACAATGGCAATGGGAAGCTGGCTCATGCGGCCTGCACGTGCATGACGATACCGTCCAGCGACAGCAGTGGACGGCCGGTCTCGAGTTCCACGAACAGCGCGTCGGCGCTCAGCTTGAAGGCGTTGTCGCGCCGGCACTGAAGCGTGCAGCCCACCTCACCGCGCGCTGGCCAGGCCGCCCACACGTGGCAGCGGCCGATGGACGTCGGCAGGCTGGGCGGTCCGCCCTGCGCAATGCCCCACACGCGGAGCAATTGCAGCGCGCCGTCGAGCGCCGCGGGATCCAGTTGCCACCCTCCGGGCCAGCCCATTTCACCGGACGTGGCGAGACGCGCGGCAATGGATGCCGGCGTGCAGCTCACCACTTCGCGAATCACCTGGAACGAAGGGCCATGAAACAGCGGTCCGTCGTACGGCCGGAGACAGGCGTCCGGTAAGTTGCCGTTCTTCGCCGCCAGCGGAGCCGCAGGCGGCCGCGTGCCGTTGACGCCGGGCACCAGCTCCGCCTGATAGGCCGGACGGCCGGTCGTATGGATCAGCGATCCGACGACGCCCGGGCCAGTCGAGGACGCGCTGGTCCGTACGTCGAGTTCGGCATGGCCATTGGTCAGCACCAGTCCCTGGAGCAGCCGCAGGTCGCGTACTTCGCAGCCGGGACCGACGTGCGCGCGGCCGATGCCCAGCAGCGCGTCGAGCGCCATGGTCATGGGCAGCACCGCGGCCTGCTCGATGCGATGCCCTTCCAGCACCGGGAGATCCGCAACGTCGATGCGAAGCCGTTCCGGCGTGGCGTCACCCACCTGATCGAGGCCGCAGCCGAGAATGACCTGCGTGGCCTGTCCGCGGGCGAGTTCGTCCACGAACGCCCGCGCGCCG
>CAZZGM010000321.1:3321-4312 GCA_964653955.1 uncultured Bifidobacteriaceae bacterium
CCACGGGAATGAGGCTGATGCCGCGCGCCGTGAAATGTTTGGCGAGCGCTTCGGTCACCATGCCGCCAGCCCACGGCCCCCACGCAATGCTCACCACGTGGCAGGTGTTGCCGCGGCGGGCCTGTTCCTCCACTGCCAGTTGATCCAGCACGGAGTTGGCGGCGGCGTAGTCGCTCTGTCCGGGATTGCCGCTGTGCGCGGCCACCGACGAGAAGAAGCAGATCTGCTCGAGCGGATCGTTTGCGCACGCGTCCAGCAGCGCGCGCACGCCGGCCAGCTTCGGCTCGAGCACGCTGGCAAACTGCTCGGGGGTCTTTTCACCGAGGCGCTTGTCGGCCAGCACGCCGGCGCCGTGCACGATGCCGCGAATGGAGCCCCATGCTGCACGCGCCTCATCCACCGCCCGCCGCACATCGTCTGCCTGCGCGACATCCGCGACGGCGTAACGGACGTCGGCACCGGCTTGCTGAAGCGCCGCAATGGTGCCGCGCACTTCGCGTTGCGCGAGAATGCCGGACACCTGACGGCCAATGGCGCGCAGGTCCGGCTTGCCGCCGGCGGCGCCAATGAGTGCGCGCTTGAGCGACGCTTCGTCCGTGAGCCCCTGGCACACGGCTGGTTCGTCCTGAAGAGCCGACCGGCCCAGCAGCACGATTTTCCGCGCGCCGGCGCGGGCCAGCTCGATGGCGCACGAGGCCGTCACGCCACGCGCGCCGCCGGAAATGATCCACGGTCCCGGCGTCATGACGCGAGGCTCGCCGTCCGGCGCACCGGCGACGCGAATCCTCACCGCGCGCCGGGTGCCGCGGCGCACTTCGCGTTCGACACCACCGCGCGTGAGTTCATCCGCCACGGCGTCGGCCACGGCCACGCCGGATTCGACGGTCAGGCACTTCCAGGCACTTTCCCACTCGAGCGCCGCGGTCTTGACGAGTCCCGCCTGGCCGGAGCCTGCCGCCTCGTCAGTGGCCACGCTCACCAGCAGCACGGG
>CAZZGM010000322.1:0-4285 GCA_964653955.1 uncultured Bifidobacteriaceae bacterium
GCCGTTGCCGCCGCCATCTCTCCCCGTCTGGCCGATGCCGCGCTGGCCGCATTCGTCGGCGACCGCATGGTCGACCTCACCTACGCACTGACCGAAGACGCCAGCGTCCGGATTGTCACCAGCAAGTCGCCCGAAGCGCTGGAGTTGTATCGCCACTCCACGGCGCACCTGCTGGCGGCGGCGGTCACGGCGCTCTTTCCCGACGTGCAGTGCGGCATTGGCCCCCCCACCGACGAGGGCTTCTTCTACGACTTCGTCGTGGATCGCCCGTTCGTACCGGAGGACCTCGAAGCCATCGAGCGCAAGATGCGCGAACTGGCCGATGGCGACCTCGTTTACGAACGTCAGATGTGGCCGCGCGACGAGGCGATGGAGTTTTTCCACCAGCGCGGCGAGCCGCTGAAGGTGCAGCTCATCGAGGAGAAAACGGCCGGCCAGTCACACGTGTCGTGCTACACGATCAAGGACCGCGACACGTTCGTCGACTTCTGCGTCGGCCCGCACGTGCCATCCACCGGTCGCCTCAAGGCGTTCAAGCTGACGACCACGTCGAACGCGTACTGGAAGGGCGACGCCAGGAACCAGCCGATGCAGCGCGTGTATGGCACGGCGTTCTTCACGCAGAAGGAGCTCGACCAGCACCTCGCGCGCATCGAGGAAGCCAAAAAGCGCGACCACCGGAAGCTCGGGAAGGAACTGGGACTGTTCACGTTCCACCCCTGGGCGCCGGGGGCCACCTTCTGGCTGGCCAAGGGCGCCACGCTCTACAACACGCTCGCCAACTACATGCGCGAGGTGTTGTTCCCGGCCGGCTACGTCGAGGTGAAGACGCCGCTGCTCTTCAACAAGGCCCTGTGGGAAACCTCCGGGCACTGGGGGCACTACCGCGACAACATGTTCCTCGTCGAGTCGAAGGACGGCGACGAGATGGGCTTCAAGGCCATGAACTGCCCCGGCCACATGCTGGTGTTCGGCTCGGAACTTCGCAGCTACCGCGACCTGCCAATCCGCCTGCACGAGCAGACGCCGCTGCACCGTAACGAAGCCTCCGGTACGCTGTCGGGCCTCACCCGCGTCCGGCAGTTCTCGCAGGACGATGCCCATTGTTTCGTGACCGAGGACCAGATTGCGTCCGAGGTGGAAGCCCTGCTCAAGCTGGTGGCGCGCGTCTACGGCGACTTCGGCCTGGAATATTCGCTGAAGCTCTCCACGCGGCCGGCCGAGTTCCTCGGCGAGATTGCCACGTGGGACCGCGCCGAAGCGTCGCTGAAGCAGGCGCTCGATGGCGCCGGCCAGGCGTACGCGGTGAACGAAGGCGACGGCGCGTTTTACGGGCCGAAGATCGACCTCGACGTCACCGATGCACTCGGCCGGAAGTGGCAGTGCGCCACCATTCAGCTCGACTACCAGATGCCGCAGCGGTTCGGCCTGAAGTACATCGGCGCCGACAACGCCGAGCACCATCCGGTGGTCATCCACCGCGCCATCTTCGGCAGCTTCGAGCGGTTCATTGCCATCCTGATCGAACACTTCGCCGGCGCCTTCCCGCTGTGGTGCGCGCCGGTGCAGGCCACGGTGCTGCCCATTGCCGATCGGCATCTCGACTACGCCCGTGACGTGCAGGCCACGCTCGAGGCCGCCGGTCTGAGGGCGGAGGTGGACGACCGCCAGGAGAAGGTCAACCTGAAGATTCGGGATGCCCAGCTCCAGAAAATCCCCTACATGCTGGTGGTGGGCGATCGGGAGGCGGCGGACCGGGCCGTGGCGGTGCGCAGCCGTTCGAAGGGCGACCTGGGCGCCCGCGCGCTGGACCGCTTCCTGGCCGACGCGCTTGCCGAAATTGCCTCGAAGCAGTTATCCTAGTGGACTGTGTGGTCGGTCTCCAAAAGGGCGCGTTCCATCGGAACGGGCCGGAAACAGGCGTTGAGCGCCAGCGACGACACGCGAGTTTTCGTTGAGACGCTCCACTGCTGGACGGTACCGTCGATTTCTGAAGCACCCGTTCCGCAGGACCGGGCCGGAACAGGTCGTTGAGCGCCACTATTGGCACTTGAGTTTTGTTGAGACGCTCCACTAGAAGTTTTTTGCCGCTGGAGGACCACTATCGCCTTCGATCGTAACCGCTCGGGCCGCCGGGACGACCGGCTTCGCATCAACGAGCGTATTCGCGTGCGTGAGATTCGCGTCATCGATGACGCCGGGCAGCAGTTGGGCATCATGCCCCCGCCGCAGGCCCTCGCCATCGCGCGGCAGAAGGGCCTCGACCTGGTAGAAATTTCGCCAACAGCCGTGCCTCCGGTCTGCCGGATCATGGACTACGGCAAATATCAGTACCAGGAGCAGAAGCGGACGCGCGAAGCGAAGAAGCACCAGAAGATCATCGAGGTCAAGGAAATCAAGTTTCGCCCCAAGGTCGACGAGCACGACTACCAGTTCAAGAAGAAGCACATCGAGCGCTTCCTGGGCGAGGGCGACAAGGTAAAGGCGACGGTGTTTTTCCGGGGTCGCGAGATGGCGCACCCCGAAATCGGACACCGCATCCTGATGCGGCTCCTCGAGGAACTGGCCGAAGTGGCCCAGCCCGAGACGATGCCGCGGCAGGAAGGCAATCAGATGCACACCATCCTCGCCGCCAGGAAGGGCGTGGCCCAGAAGAAGGCCGCCCCGAAGGCGGAGGGTGATGAGGCGAAGGGTTAGAACATCATCATGAAGCTGAAGACTCATCGTGGCGCCGCGAAGCGGTTCAAGAAGACCGGCAGCGGCAAGATTGTCCGGGCGTCGGCGTTCAAGCGCCACATCCTGACCAGCAAGTCGACCAAGCGGAAGCGGCAGATGCGCGGCACGCTCGTCGTGTCGGACGGCGACACGCCGAAGCTGCAGCGGATGCTGCCTTACAAGTAAAAAGGCAACAACAGGCAGAACCGGGAACGAGCGTCTGCCTGACAAGATTACGGTGCGCCGCGGCTCGCGTCATGGGGCCTTTCCGCCGCGGCATCCGGCACCAGGCCGCCGACCACATCGGCGGCCATCAAGTTCCACCACCGGTGGGCCCCCATGTCGTGAAGTGAGGTCACCATGCCGCGCGTCAAGCGTGGAGTCGTTCGTCGTCAGAAGCGCAAGAAGCTTTCGAAGCTCACCAAGGGCTACTTCCAGAACAAGAGCAAGCTCTACAAGTTCATGCGCGAGGCCGCCGAGAAGGCCGGCGTCTACGCGTATGTCGGCCGCAAGCGGAAGAAGCGGGACTACCGGAGCCTGTGGGTAGTGCGCATCAATGCCGCGGCCCGCGAGCACGGCCTCACCTACAGTGTCTTCATGCGTGGCCTGAAGGCCGCCGGCATGGAGCTCGATCGCAAGAGCCTCGCCGAACTGGCCGCTCGCGAACCCGCCGCTTTTGCGGCCCTGGTCGACAAGGTCAAGGCCGCCGCGGCGTGAACCACTCGCACGCCGGAATCAGGAACCCGAAGGGGCCTCGGAGAACATCTCTCGAGGCCCTTTCTGTATCATCCACACGCACATGATGACGATTGACGCCTCGGTAGGTACCGATCGCGCGCGCATCCTCTTCGACGACGAACTGGCAGCGGCTACGACCGACGCCGCGCTGCAGGCCCTGCGTCATCGCTGGGCCGCGCGTCAGGGCAGCTGGCTGGCCGCGTTCATGGAGCGGCTGGCGCGCGCCACCCCGGACGAGAAGAAGACGCTGGGCCGCGCGGCCAACGACCTCAAGAAACACGTGGAAGCGGCCCTCGCCGCGCGCGAACAGGAACTGGCGGCACGCCGCCGGCCGGCTGGCGCGGTGGACATCACGCTGGCCGGACGCGCGCCCCGCCTCGGCGCCAGACATCCGCTGAGCCTCATTCGCGAGGAAGTAGGCAACATCTTCTCGCGCCTCGGCTATCAGGTGCTGGAAGGTCCGGAAATCGAAGACGACTACCACAACTTCGAAGCGCTCAATATGCCGGCGGAACACCCGGCGCGCGACATGCAGGACACGTTGTACCTCGCCGAGCCGTTACAGGCGCCGCCGTCGCTCGCGCGGGCGTCTTTTTCAGCGACGCCCGCACGGGTTTCGGCGAGGCCGGCCATCCCCCAGCCGCTCACGCTGCTGCGCACGCATACGTCTGCCATGCAGATCCGGCAGATGGAACGTCAGGATCCGCCCGTGCGCCTCGTCGCCATCGGGCCGGTGTACCGGCGCGACAATCTGGACCTCACCCATACGCCGATGTTCCATCAGGTCGAGGGCCTGGTCGTTGGCCGCGGCATCACGCTGGCCGATCTGAAA
>CAZZGM010000323.1:0-393 GCA_964653955.1 uncultured Bifidobacteriaceae bacterium
ACGCCAGCGACGCCGAGGCGCTGGCGTGATGATATTCGGCGCGGCCGATGGCACGCAGGTGCGCGTGTTCGGGGCCGACGGCGGCGTAGTCGAGTCCGGCCGACACCGAGTGCGTGGCATCGACGTTGCCGTCGGCGTCCTGGAGGAGCCAGGTGTGGCTGCCGTGCAGCACACCGGGAGCACCGCCGGCAAATCGCGCAGCGTGGTGTCCACGGACAATGGCTTCTCCACCGGCTTCGACGCCAATGAGCACCACGCTCCTGTCATCGATGAAGGCGTCGAATATGCCAATGGCGTTGCTGCCGCCGCCGACGCAGGCAATGACCGCGTCGGGGAGCCGGCCGACCTGGTCGAGGCACTGCTGACGTGCCTCGCGGCCGATGACCGACTGGA
>CAZZGM010000323.1:403-2149 GCA_964653955.1 uncultured Bifidobacteriaceae bacterium
CGTGCGGGCGCGCCACCCAGTCGCGCATGGCCTCGTTGATGGCGTCCTTCAGCGTGCAGCTGCCCGAGTCCACGCCTTCCACGCGCGCACCGAGCAGGCGCATGCGGAATACGTTCAGGGCCTGGCGGCGCATGTCCTCGGTGCCCATGTAGACCACGCACTCGAGTCCGAGCAGCGCGCAGGCCGTGGCGCTGGCCACACCGTGCTGCCCGGCCCCTGTTTCGGCGACAATGCGCCGCTTGCCAATGCGCCTGGCCAGCAGTGCCTGTCCCAGGGCGTTGTTGATCTTGTGGGCGCCGGTATGCGTGAGATCCTCGCGCTTGAGGAACACGCGGGCGCCGCCACAGGCGTCCGACAGGCGCCGGGCTTCCCACAGCGGTGTCGGGCGGCCCACGTAGTGGTGCAGCAGGCGCTCCAGTTCCTCCCCGAACGACGGATCGTTGCGCGCCGCCAGATACTCACGCTCGAGCGATTCGATGGGCGCCACGAGCGTCTCGGGAACGAAACGTCCACCGAAGTCGCCGTAATATCCACGCGCGTCGGGATCGCGGCGGCCAAACCAGTTCGTACTCATATCCCTGCTTTCGCGGCGGCCAGAAAGGCCGCCAGTTTTGCTCCATCCTTGATGCCGGGCTGGCTCTCCACGCCCGACGACACATCAACCGCATACGGCCGCACGACACGAATGGCCTCGGCCACGTTGTCCGGTCTCAGCCCTCCGGCCAGCACCACCGGGCGGTTGCGCGCAACAACGGCTGCGCGTGTCCAGTCGACCGTTCGCCCCGTTCCCCCCCGCGTGACCGGGTCGTACGCGTCGAGCAAGACGGCACCGGTTCCCGCCATGTGCGGCACGATGCCGTCATCGTCCTCGGCCAGGTGAACGGCACGCAGGACGGGCGGGCCGCCCGACAGTTCCGGCGTACAGCCGTGAATCTGCGCCACGTGCATGCCCGCGGCCCAGGCTTCGTGCACGTCGGCCGGCTCGGGGTCGACGAAGACGCCCACCGGCGTCACGAACGGTGGCAGTGCCGCCACGATCTCACGGAGGCGCGAAACCGATACGGCGCGCGGACTTTGCGGCCACAGCACGAACCCGAGCGCATCGGCACCCAGCGCCGCTGCGTGCAACGCGTCTTCGATCCGCGTGATACCGCACACCTTGACTCTCATTTGGCAGCTCTCATGCGCGGCCCGCTCACGCTGGCTCCTGCGCCAGCAGCGTGGCCAGGGTCTCGCCGGGCGACGGCGTCGTGATCAGCCGCTCGCCGACGAGAAACGCGCGGTAGCCGAGCGTCCGAAACTTCGCGAGATCCGCCGGCGTCTTCAGGCCGCTCTCGCTGACCGCAATCACCGACGCGGGAATACGCGGCGCCAGCCGTTCGGACAGTTCGATGTCCACGGCCAGCGTGCGGAGGTTGCGGTTGTTCACGCCGACGATGGCGGCGCCCACCTGCAGCGCGCGCTCGAACTCCTCGTCGGTGTGAACTTCCACCAGTACCGCCAGTCCCAGTGCCGAAGCCTGCGCATGTAGTCGCACGAGGGACTCGTCCTCCAGAGCCGCCACAATCAGCAGCACCGCGTCGGCACCGGCGGCCACGGCCTCGAACAGTTGATACTCCTCGACGATGAAGTCCTTCCGCAGCAGCGGCTGTGACACGGCCGCGCGGATGGCCGCGAGATGGTCCAGCGATCCGTCGAAGAACATCGGCTCGGTCAGCACCGACAGGGCCGCCGCGCCGGCCGCGG
>CAZZGM010000323.1:2159-4269 GCA_964653955.1 uncultured Bifidobacteriaceae bacterium
GACGGCGACCGCCGCTTGCACTCCGCAATCACGTTGATCGTGTCCGGATTCGCCAATGCTGCTGCGAATGCCCGCCCATCGGGTCGCCGGGCACTGGCTCGCTCTTCGAGCGCTGCTTGCGGTTCACGCATGCGCGCTGCCTCGACTCGTGCACGTGTTGCCGCGACGACAGCGGCGAGCAGGTCGGGCGTGGTGTCCACTGTGCTCATGCGCCGGCTCCTTCGCCCGCCGATCGTCGAACGAGACGCGCAAGCACGTCGGCCGCCCGTCCCGAGTCGATGGCGCCGGCGGCCTGAGCCATCCCGTCCTGCACCGACGCCGCGGCACCGGCCACCAGCAACGCCGCGCCCGCGTTGAGCAGCACCACGTCGCGCGCGGCTCCCTCTCGACCACCCAGAATCCCGGTCACGACCGCCGCGTTCGTCTCCGCATCGTCGCCCGCCAGATCTGCTGGCATGGCTTTCGGCAGGCCGAAGTCCGCCGGGTGCACGTAAAACGTGTGCACGGTGCCGTCACGCACCTCCGACACTTTCGTGTGGCCCGTGGTCGACAACTCATCGAGACCATCCGCACCGTGAACGACCCAGGCGCGCTCGGTGCCCAGCGCCAGCAGCGTCCGTGCCAGCAGTTCCGTGAGTTCGGGCCTTGGTACGCCAACCACCTGCCGGCTCGGACGTGCCGGGTTCGTCAGCGGGCCGAGCAGGTTGAAGGCCGTCCGCACGCCCAGTTCCTTCCGCGCCTGAGCGGCATGCCGCATGGCGGGATGGAACACCGGCGCAAACAGGAATGTCATGCCGGCGTCGGTCAGACACGTCGAGGCAATAGCCGGGTCCATGTCAATCCGCACGCCGAGGGCCTGTAGCACGTCGGCGCTGCCGCATTTACTCGAGACGGAACGATTGCCGTGTTTGGCGACCGGTACACCGCACGCGGCGACAACCAGGGCCGCCGCCGTCGAGATGTTGAAACTGCCGGAACGATCGCCACCGGTACCGCACGTGTCGATGACCGCGCCACGCGCACCGGGCAGGCCAACCGCATGCTCGCGCATGGCGGTGGCCAGGCCGACCAGTTCGGCCGGCCGCTCCCCTTTCATGGCGAGACCAATCAGCAGGCCGGCAATCTGCGCCGGGGCCGCTTCGCCACGCATGATGGTGGACATGGCGGCCGCCGCCTGAGCCTCGCTCAGATCTTCGTGCCGCCGCAACCGTTCGATGAGATCCGCAAACATCAGGTCGCTCCGTCAGAGCCGCAGGAAGTTGTGGAGAATCTGACGGCCCTCGGTGGTCAGCACCGACTCGGGGTGGAACTGCACGCCGTGCACGGGCCACTCGCGATGACGTAACCCCATGATCAGGCCGTCGCCTTGCGACCGGGCCGACACCACGAGGTCCGCGGGCAGCTCCGTGTCGTCGACAATCAGCGAGTGGTACCGGCCCGCGGCCAACGCGCCACTCAGCCCCGCGAACACCCCCTGCCCGTCGTGGTCCACGAGCGAGGTCTTGCCGTGAACGGGCATGGGCGCGCGAACGATACGGCCGCCACACGCCAGGCCAATGGCCTGGTGGCCCAGGCAGACACCGAGCAGCGGTGTGGAGGCACCGAATGTCCGGATGACATCGAGCGTCACCCCGGCGTCCTCTGGACGTCCCGGTCCGGGTGACAGGAGAATCCGTTCCGGCGCCGCCTCACGAATTTCCTCGATGGTGATCTCGTCGTTCCGGTGCACCACCGGCGCCGCCCCCAACTCCCCCAGATACTGGACGAGGTTGTAGGTGAACGAGTCGTAATTGTCGATGACCAGCAGCATCGTCGGTTCCGCCTTCAGAGCCCTGCCTGCGCGAGTTCCAGCGCACGAATCATCGCGCGTGCCTTGTCGCGCGTTTCTTCGTATTCCGCGGTCGGATTCGAGTCGGCGACGACGCCGGCGCCCGCCTGGACACGCGCCCGGCCGCCTTCGATGAGTACCGAGCGGATGGCAATGCAGAAGTCCAGGTTGCCGGCGAAATCGAGGTAGCCGACGGCTCCGGCATAGAGGCCGCGGCGATCGGACTCGAGCGTCCCGATGATCTGCATGGCCCGCACCTTCGGCGCGCCGGAGACCGTGCCG
>CAZZGM010000324.1:0-4268 GCA_964653955.1 uncultured Bifidobacteriaceae bacterium
GAGGGCGGCGGCGCGTCGAGCACCGCCGGCGACATGTTCAACATGCGCGGCTTCAGTGCCGCCAACAGTCTGTTCGTCGACAACGTGCGCGACGACGGGCTGATTACGCGTGATGTGTTCAACCTGGAACAGGTCGAGGTGTACCTCGGCCCGACGGGATCGGACGTGGGCCGTGGCAACGCCGCCGGCTACGTCAACATGGCCACGAAGGCTCCAAAAGCGGCGGCAGCCTATGCCGGTACGCTGAGCGTCGGCTCGGCCGAAAACCGCCGCATGACGGCCGACCTCAACCAGCCGCTGGCCCTGGGTGAACCCGGCTCGTGGCTGTCTGGCACGGCATTCCGTATCAACGCGCTGTGGCAGGACGGCGGCGTTGCCGCCCGCGACTACGTGCGCAACGAACGCCGCTCGGTGGCGCCCAGCCTGGCGTTCGGGCTGAACTCACCGACCCGTGTCGTGCTGCAGGGCCAGTTCACGCGTCAGGACAACCTGCCCGACTACGGCGTGCCCGCCGCCGCGTGGTCCTCGCCGCTGGCGCCAACCACCGTGCTGGCCGAACGTTCGGTGAGCCAGAGCAACTACTACGGCTCACCGCATCTGGACTACGACCAGGCCGACCAGACGAACGTGACGGCACGCGTCGAACACGACATCAGCCGCACCTGGACGCTGCGGAACCAGACGCGCTACAACCAGACGGAACGTGACGCCGTGGTCACGAGCATCGGCAGCGGCGCCAGTTTCCTGCCCGACACACAGGAAGTCAACGTCGGCCGGCAGGGCAACCGCCGCGAGAACAGCATCCTGTCGAACCAGACGACGCTGACCGGCCGCGTTGCCACCGGTACGATCAACCACGCGCTGACGGCAGCGCTCGAGGTCACGAGCGAGGACTACTCCGCGCCCGGCATGGCCGGACCTGGCACCCGCGCGGCCATCAGCATCTACGATCCGAACCCCTTCAGCCCGGTACTGGACTTTGCTCCAGTGCCCTCCGGTGCCACGACCGACGGCTCGACACGCACCGTCGCCCTCTCGGCCTTCGACGTCGTCAGCATCGGCCGGGTACAGCTGAACGGCGGCCTGCGCATGGAGAACTACAAGACCGATTACCGCGCGGTCACCGCCGCCGGCGTTGTTACCGAGCTCGACGCCAGCGACACGATTCTCAGTGGCAAGGCCGGCCTCTTGTACCAGTTCTCGCCCATCGGCAACATCTACGTGGCATACGGCACGACCGTGATGCCGCCGGGCACGGGCAACTTCGCACTGAGCGCGCAGCCCAACAACGCCAACAACCCGAACATCGAACCGCAGGTATCCCGGAACATCGAAGTCGGCTCGAAATGGGAACTGTTCGATCGGCGCCTGTCGGCCACCGTTGCGCTGTTCGACACGCGCAATCAGAACGTCATCTTCACGATTGACGCGTCAGCGGTACCACCGCTCTTCAACCAGGACGACGAGCAGCGGGTGAAAGGGGCGACGGTGGGGCTGATTGGTCAGGTGACGGATCGGTGGAACGTCATGGCCAACATCGCCTGGCTGGACGGGCGGATCCGATCGCAGAACACCGCCACCAACGACAACCGCATCGCGCTGCAGCCGGAGTGGTCGGGCAGCCTGTGGACCACCTACACGGTCCAGGCATTTTCGCTGGGTGGAGGCGTCAGGTTTACCGAAAGGGTGTTCGTCAACGCGGCCAACACCATTGCCGTGCCGGCCTACACGCTGGTGGATGCCGTGGCGTCCTACGCCATCAACTCACACCTGACGTTGCGCCTCAACGCCTACAACCTGACGGACGAGACCTACATCCGCAGCATCAGTAACAACGGCGGCCGCTACAATCCCGGCCCCGCCCGGTCGGTACTGTTCAGCACGCAGTTCGGCTTTTAGCCCCTCAATTCACTGACGTGGCACGTTGTAACGCGTTCATGGCCAGCAGCAATCGGCCCGACATCGGCATGGTTCGAGCCAGGCGGCGCCGTGGGCGCGTTCAACTCGAGTGAGCTCCGGGATCACCCCTCACTTCACTGGTGTGGCACGTTGTAGCGCGTTCATGGCCAGCGGCAATCAGCCCGACATCGGCATGGTTCGAGCCAGACGGCGCCGTGGGCGCGTTCAACTCGAGTGAACGCTGGGATTAGAAGAGAGCGACCCTCCGTTGGCGGGGGGCGGCACCAACCGTGCCCCCGTCTTTTTTTGCACATGGCGTGCGGCGGAGGTGTCAGCGAAGATACGCGTCGAGCGGGTGTGACGCGCCGCAGGAGACGACGGGCAGCCGCGCGCACGCAGCTGCCCGTCGAGTTGTCATTACCGCAGCGACAGGCGCACGCCAAACAGGAAGCGCAGGCCGTTGACGCCGATGTCTTCGGCAAAAATGCGGCGGTAGTCGACCTGGCCGACGCCGGAGAGGTTGCCGCTCACCGGCACGCTCACGCCGCCGCCGAGCTGCAGCATGAAGTCGGTGCTCGAGTCATCGCCAATGGATGCTCCGGCCACTTCGGCGTCGAACGACGAACGCATGACGCCCACGAGCGCCTGCGCGTAGGGCCGGATGGAACCGGCCGATGCGGCCGAATAACGCAGGCCCGCGGCAAAGGCGGTGTAGTTGGATGTCGCACCGAACTCGGTGCCCAGCACGTTCACCGAATCGCTGTAGCGCGACCAGTCGATAGAGCCGACAATGCCAATACGCTCCTGCAGCGGCATGGCAATGTCGCCGCTGAAGCCCAGGCCGGCCGTCTCACTCTCGCCATCCGCTGAGAACCGCTGCACCTGATAGCCAAGCGTCACGTCCTGCGCGTAGGCAGGCGCGACTCCCGACCCAATCACGACACTCATGGCAAACACGACCAGCATTCCCGTACGATTCATCACTGATTTCTCCATGCGACACGATGCCGCCCTCCCGGCGGCACAATGCCGCCGGCATTCCACGTATTGATTTCGTTCTGGGAGGAGCGGGGAACGAACACCACGTCCGAGGCTGCCGAAGACCGTCGGCAAGGCCAGCGTTTCGCGCACCGTGTGTGGGCACGGGCAACGATCAGGACGCAGTGTGACGATTGTATCTCAGATGCGTGACGGGCCGGCGGACACCGCGCCGCAGGCAGCTTGACCGTGCGGGCGGCGATGGTTACCGTGAACGGATGCCGAGACCCTGCTCCGAGCCCGCGCGCGCCTCGTCTGTGCGGCCCGGACTGCTCGCTGGATTGCTACTGACAGGACTGCTGATTACTGCCGTGTTACCTCAGGCCCAGACAGGACGCACGCCAGCCGTCGAGCGGCTGGAACAGATTGGGGCAGGCCTGTACGAAGTGGCCGTCGGCGAAAGCACCGATGCACTGTACGTGGCGTCCACCGGCACCGGGCGCCGTGCCATTTACGTGCTCGATCCACAAACGCTGGCCGTCCGGACGAGCTTCTCCACCGACGAACAGCCGGCCTTCGGCCTGGCGTTCAACAATCGCACGCGGACGCTGTACACGACCAACACACGATCGGGCACCGTGTCGGCCATCGATGTGTCGACCGGCCGCGTGGTGGCGACCATCGCGCCGCCCGATGGCCGCAGCGCCCATGTGTTCCGGCTGCTCGTCGACGAGGTGTCGAACACCATCTACGTGTCGATTCCGCAGACGCCCAGCCGCATCTGGGTCATCGATGGCGCCACGCACACCCTGACACGGCAAATCGAAAACGTCGGTGGCCGATCGACCGGGCTGGCGCTCGACCGTGCGCGCAACGTGCTCTACACGTGCAGCATGGCCAGCAGCGAAATCATCGAAATCGATCTGGCCACTTCACGTGTCGCGCGGCGGTTTCCATCAGGGGGCATGGGCACGACACATCTGGTGCTGGACGCCGACGGCGGCCGGCTGTTTGCCAGCCATCAGCAGTCGGGTACGGTCACGGTGCTCGATCCGCGCACGGGCACGCTGATCGAGACCATCCCCACCGGTGCCGGCGCACTGGGCCTCGATCTGGATCGGACGAACCACCTGCTGTATGTCGCCAACCGGCAGGGCAGCACGGTCACGGTCGTCGACACACGAACGTTGAAGGCGACGAGACAGCTCGAAGGCGGCACCATGCCCAACACCGTCGCCGTGAACACACGAACGGGAGACGCCTACGTGACGTTCAAGGCGCGACCGGCCGCGCGCGCCAACCGTGCCGGTGCCACGCCTGCGGATACTCCGGACACCGGCGCCGACACCGTGGCGCGCATCGTCCTTCGTCCTTGACGTTCCACTCGTGGA
>CAZZGM010000325.1:0-4260 GCA_964653955.1 uncultured Bifidobacteriaceae bacterium
GCACGCCGGTCGATATCCGACAGTTCCGCACGTTCCGGTGGCGCCGGCGCTGGGGTATCGATGCGAGGCTGGACGAATACGAAACGAGGCGCCTCGGTCTGAGGCTCTTCCCGCAGTTCGACGGGGACCGCGTCCTCCGCGTCGGCCGACCGTTCGGGCAGCCACAACGGCGCGAACAGCATCAGGAGGATCACGAGGCCGTGTACAAGGACCGAAAGCCCGATGCCGTCGCGGAGATTGATCGCACGACCGACGGGCTCGACGTCAGTGTAACGACCGTCGAAGTCGAAGTACATCAGCTACTTATCGAGTATACAGGGCTTTGTTACCGGAAGCGCCGCGCCGGCGGTTCCACCGTAAATTCACATCGTCGAGCTCAGCCGGACTTCCGGCCCGTATACAGATAGACGATGCCGAAGGCCAATGGCCGGGCCTTGACGCGTTCGAAGCCGGCGGCGGTGAGAATGCGGGCGAAGGCGTCGCCCCAGGGGAAGGTTCCAACCGACTGCGGCAGGTAGTCGTACGCCATGGTGTGTCGCGACACGGCCCGTCCGATCCGCGGCAGTACGTGGTTGAAGTACCAGAGGTAAAGCGGGCGCACGGCCGGCACCACCGGCAGGCCGAACTCGAGAATGGCCAGGCGTCCACCCGGGCGCAGCGCGCGCAGCAGTTCCCGGCACGCCACGTCCGGCTGCTGCACGTTGCGGATGCCGAACGCAATGGTGGCGGCGTCGACCGACGCGTCGGCCACCGGCAGGCCCATCGCATCGCCGCGCACGAGCTGCACCCGTTCGGCCAATGCCTGATCGCGCACCTTGACCGCGCCGTGTGCCAGCATCGCTCCCGAAAAGTCGACGCCCACGACGCGTGCGGCACCAGCCTTCGCCCGCGCGCCAGCCATCGCCACGTCGGCCGTGCCGGTACACACATCCAGCAGGCGTTCACGGCCAGTCAGTTCCAGCGAACGAATGGCCCGCCACCGCCAGTAACGATCCAGGCCGCCGGACAACACCGTGTTGAGCAGGTCGTACCGGCCGGCAATCGCGTCGAACATGCCCGCGATTTTCGCGGGGCTCTTGTCAACCGACATACAGCGCCAATGCCGTCACCGCGAAATACACGATGCCCACGTATCCGTTCATGTCGAACGCCCGTTTCACCTGCGACAGGTCCGTCGCACTCACCAGCGATTGCTCGTAGACCAGCAACAACGCCACGAAGCCGACCCCCGCCAGATAGATGCCCCCCAACGGTGCGAGCCATGCCAGTGCCAGCATGCACACGATGGTGCCCGCGTGCATGACCCGTGAGATGAGGAGCGAACGTGCCACGCCGTACCGCACCGGAATGGAGCGGAGGCCCTGCGCACGATCGAATTCCAGATCCTGACAGGCATACAGCACGTCGAAGCCCCCCACCCACAGGCCGATGGCCAGGCCCAGCACCCACGGCTCCCATCCCGCCCGGCCGCCGGCCGCCAGCCAGCCGCCGACGGGTGCCACCGCCATGGCCAGCCCCAGGAACGCCTGCGTGTAATACGTGTAGCGCTTGGCCAGCGAGTACCAGAACACGATGGCCAGCGCCACCGGCGACAGCACACCGCACAGCAGGTTGATCTGGAAGGACACGGCCACGAACGCCGCGGACGTCACCACGACGAAAACGACGGCCTCGCGTGTGGTCATGGCACCGCGCGGCAGTTCACGGCCGGCCGTGCGCGGGTTGAGCGCGTCGAAACGCGCGTCCACCAGCCGATTGAAGCCCATGGCGGCACTGCGCGCCATCACCATGGCCAGGACAATCCAGCCAAGGTGCGACCATGCCAGGCCGCCGCCACGCGTGGCCAGCAGTGCGCCGGTCAGCGCAAACGGCAGCGCAAACACCGAGTGGCTGAAGCGGACGAAAGACAGATAGGTGGACAGCATGAGAGGATCCGCAGACGCGATAACGATACCTAACGTTCGGCCAGCGGCGTCGGGGCACCTGCCGTCGCTGCCCAGGCAATGTCACCCGCATCGATACCGTTCACCAGGTACTCCTCCACGTCGGACACGTCTTCGGGCAGCCTGATGGCCAGGATCTCCGCCTGCTTGCCGGGCGTCAGTGATCCCAGCGTGTCGCCAAGCCCAAGCGCGCGCGCGCCGGTGAGCGTGGCACTGTCGACGAACCGCCGCGCGGGCACGTCGGGCGCCAGCCATCGCAGCGCCCGCAGTTCCTGGAACAGGTTCAGATCGCCAACACTGGCCAGACTGTCCGTGCCCACCGCCACGTCGGCACCGGACGCATAGAAGCGGGACACCGGTGGTGCCCCCACACCTACCCACTGGTTGCTTCGCGGACAGGTCACGATCGTGGCACCGCGCTCGGCCACTTTCGCGAGGCCGGCATCGGACACCTGCACGGCATGCACGACCAGCGTGCCCGCCCTGATGACGCCGAGATCATCCAGATACTCCACCGGCCCCGTCGCCGGCGGCGTCCAGTCGTCTCGCCAGGCACCAATCCACCGGAGCAGGCGTGCCCACTCGCCCGTGCCGTCGGCCAGCAACTCGACTTCCTCGGGCGACTCGCCGGCGTGAATGCTGGTACGCGGCACGTCACTCGACGCCACCTCGCTGACGATGGCTCGAAACAGCTCGGGCGAGACCGAATATGGCGCATGCGGCGCCACCGATACGCGGACACGCGAACGGCCGCGTCGAGCGTCCACTCGCGCGGCACGCGTCCGCTCCACCATGGCGCCGGTCGTGTCGCGGAAGCCAATCAGTTCGTGGAACACGATGCCCCACAGTCCTGCGTCCTCGATCGGGGCGACCGACGCCAGCGAGTTGCTGATGTCGCCAACGGCCACGGTCCCCAGCGCGCGCGCTTCACGCGCGGCAAACACCGCGGCCTCGGTCACTCGTGGATCGTCATGCTGCTCGCCGCGCCCGCGCACGGCAAACAACTGCTTCACCCAGCTCGTGAACTGATTGGCCGGTGCGACACGGCCGCGCAGCCACGACAACTCCAGATGCACGTGTGCGTTGACGAGGCCGGGCATCAGAGCGACACGGCCCAGCGGCTTCAGTGCGCCGTAGGCGTGTGCATCGGGACCATCGCCCTGACCGAGAGCGACGATACGATCCTGTTCGATGGCCACCCAGCCATCGCGGATTGGTGGTCCGTCCACCGGGACCACCCATGCGGCACCGAGCCGCATCATGCCACCGGCGAGGGCGGCTGCTGCGCCCGCTGGCGCTTGCCGGCGGCGCTGCGGGCCGGGTAGTTGACGAGTTCCACCGGCACCGACGTATCACCGTCGGCGCGGGACGTTGCCAGCGCCAGCTGCCGTGGCACGTCGCGCTCGCGGAAAATCGGCCCGCCCAGCCGCTCATAGTGCATCGTCCGGCGCTCCGCCACGAACCCGGCCGCTTCGACGTTGCGCACGATCTCCACTTCGTCCATGCAATAGGACGCACCAGCAGCGCGGACGACGTTTTCTTCGATCATGACGCTGCCCATGTCGTTGGCGCCAAACGCCAGACTGAGCTGTCCCACCTTGCCGCCCTGCGTCACCCACGACGCCTGCAGGTTGTCCACATTGTCCAGCACCAGGCGGGCAATGGCCAGCGTGCGGAGATACTCGATGCCGGTGGCCTCACGGCCGCCGCGTTCGGTGTGTTCGGGCTGATAGCTCCAGGTGATGAACGCCGTGAACCCGCTCGTTTCGTCCTGCAGCGCGCGCAGCCGCAGCATGTGCTCCAGCCGTTCTTCGTCGGTCTCCACGGTGCCATACATCATCGTGGCCGTGGTTCGGAGCCCCGCCAGGTGCGCGTGACGCATGACATCCAGCCACTCGTCCGCCGATGCCTTGCCATGGCAGTTGAGGAGCTTGCGGACGCGATCGACCAGAATCTCGGCGCCGCCGCCGGGAATGGAATCGAGACCGGCGTCGATGAGCCGCGCAATCACCTCGGGAACCGCCAGCTTCGACATCCGCGACAGGTGCAGTACTTCGGGCGGTGACAACGCGTGCAGCTTGAAGTCCGGATACCGCTGCTTCACGGCGCGGAACAGATCTTCGTACCAGGCCAGCGGAAGGTCGGGATTGTGCCCGCCCTGCAGCAGCAGCTGCACGCCGCCCAGCTCCATGGTCTCGTCGATCTTCCGGAAGATCTCGTCGAAGCCCAGCACGTAGCCCTCGCCGTGACCGACCGGGCGATAGAACGCGCAGAAGTTGCAGCGGGCGACGCAGACGTTCGTGTAGTTGACGTTGCG
>CAZZGM010000326.1:0-4251 GCA_964653955.1 uncultured Bifidobacteriaceae bacterium
CCTCAAACGCCGGTGCCGCCGGCGTCATCTCAGGCTCCGGCCGTGCCGCCGGAACTGGCCCTGGACCAGACCATTCCCATCGATCCGGCGGTGCGGACGGGACGGCTCGACAACGGGTTGTCCTATTTCATCCGCCGGAACGGGCGCCCGGCGCAGCGTGTGTCGATGCGCCTGGCCGTCGATGCCGGGTCGCTGCAGGAAGAAGACAACCAGCGCGGGCTGGCGCACTTCCTCGAGCACATGGCGTTCAACGGCACCGAAAACTTCAAGCCTGGTGAGCTGATTGGATTCCTGGAATCCATTGGCGCGCGCTTCGGTCCGCACGTCAACGCGTCGACGAGTTTCGACGAAACCATTTACATGCTCGACGTGCCGACGGATCGCGATGGCTTCGTCGAACGCGGACTGCTGGCGCTGCGCGACTTCGCGGCCGGCATCCTGCTGCTCGAAGAAGAGGTGGATAAGGAACGTGGCGTGGTGCTGGAGGAATGGCGCGGACGCCTTGGCGCCTCGATGCGCACCACCGAGCAGCAGTTGCCGGTACTGCTCCAGGGATCGCGATATGCGGTGCGCCTGCCTATTGGCACGCCGGAGATCATCAAGGGCGCGCCGCGTGAGCGGCTGCAGGCGTTCTACGACACGTGGTACCGGCCCGACCGGATGGCCGTCGTGGTGGTGGGTGACATCGATCCCGCGCAGGCGGAATCGCTGGTGCGCAGCCGGTTTGGCAGCATTCCCCGCCCCCAGGGCACGGTCACCGACGTGGACAGCAGCGTACCGGCACATCGCGACACGTTGTACAGCCTCGCGACGGATCCCGAGGCGCAGGGATGGTCGGTCACGCTCGCATTCAAGGGCGCGGCACCGGGCCAGTCCACGGTGCGTGATTATCGCGGCTCGCTGGTGCGCCAGTTGATCAGCGAGATGCTGCGGCCGCGTCTGCGTGAAATCTCGCGGCGGCCCGATGCGCCATTCGTTGGCGCCGATGGCGGCGTGGACACGTTCGGCCGTTCGCTGCAGCTGTTCGAGCTGGGAGCCGCGGTGCCGGAAAACGGTCTGGCGGCCGGGCTCGAGGCACTGGTCGTGGAAGCACGGCGTGTGCAGCAGCACGGGTTTTCCGAAGCGGAACTCGACCGCGCCCGGCGGTCACTGCTGGCGTTCTACGAGCGTGCCTACAACGAGCGGGATACCGCCGAGAGCCCGTCACTGGCCGGGGAATACGTGCGTCACTTCCTGGGAGGCGAGCCCATTCCCGGCATTGCGTTCGAGTTCAAGCTGGCGTCCACCTACCTGCCCACCATCACGGCGAAGGAGGCGTCGAGCGCGGCGCGTTCGCTGATCACCGACGAAAACCGCGTAGTGCTGGCGGTCGCGCCCGAGAAGAAGGAAGGTTCGGCACCCACGGTGGAGCAACTGCGCGAGGCCGTGGCGCGCGGGACCGCCGCCACCGTGGAGCCGTGGCGCGATACCACCGATGGCCGGACGCTCGTCGAAGAGCCGCCGACCGCCGGCACGGTCACCAGCACGCGTACGCTGGACGATCTCGGCGTGACGGTTCTCACGCTGTCGAATGGCGTGGAGGTGTGGCTCAAGCCGACGGATTTCAAGAGCGATCAGGTGGTGTTCAGCGCCTACGCGCGCGGCGGCACGTCACTGGCCGCCGAGCAGGACTACGAAGACGCGGATCTCGCGGCGGCGCTGGCCTCCGTGGGCGGCTTCGGCGGGTTCAGCCCGGTGGAACTGAGCCGGTTGCTGTCCGGACGTATTGCCACGGTCACGCCACGCATTGGTTCCTACACGCAGGAGATCAGCGGCACGGCCACCCCTCGCGATCTCGAGACAGCGCTGCAGCTCAACTACCTCTCGTTTACCGCGCCCAACCTCACCTCCGAAGCCTTCGATCTGCTGAAGCGTCGTCTCGCGGCGGCGCTCGAGAACCAGGCCGAGAGCCCGCGGGCGGTGTTTGCCGAGCGGGTGAGCCAGGTGAATGCGTCGAATCACTACAGCGCGAGGCAGCTCAAGGCGGCCGATTTGCCGGGGCTGAATCTGGAAAACATGCAGCGCTTCTATCGCGAACGTTTTGCCAACGCGGCGGACTATACCTATTTCATGGTCGGCGCGTTCCAGGTGTCCGAAGTGACGCCGCTGGTGGCGCAGTGGATTGGCGGGCTGCCGTCCACGGGAAAGAAGACGAGTGAGTTCCGCGACATGGGCGTGCGGTTCCCCGAACGCGTGGTGCGCGACGAGGTGAAGAAGGGCCGCGAGCCGGCCAGCCAGACGGTCATCGCGTTCTACACCGACGCCGGCGGCGACGAACTCGAAATGCATCGTGTACGGGCCGCCACCAATGTACTCAGCATCCGGCTGCGTGAGATCCTTCGCGAAGAACTGGGCGGTACCTATGGCGTGCAGGTGGGCTACGACAACAACATGCCCCTGCGCACGGATGGCGTCGTGGTGGTGCAGTTTGGCAGTGCGCCCGAGAACGTCGAAAAACTGAGCGAGGCGGTGTTTACCGAAATCCGCCGGCTCAAGGAACAGGGGCCTTCGGCAGACGATGTGGGGCGGGTGAAGGAGATGGAGCGGCGGGACCTGGAAACCAGCGTCCGGCAGAACCAGTACTGGCAGGGCTCGCTGCAGACCGTGCACATGTATGGCTGGGACCCGGCCAGCATCCTCCGCCGGCCGCAGCGCACCGAAGCGCTGACGGGCGAGATGCTGCACGGCATCTTCAAGCGGTATTTTCCGCTCGACCGCTACACGGTGGTGACGCTCAAGCCCGAAGCCTGAGCCCCAAGGGCGGCGTGGCCGCGTGACGCGTGCGCCAGGCCGCATTTGTTATAGTCAAGAGCTCTCATGGCACCGCAATA
The DNA here is from genome assembly GCA_964653955.1 of uncultured Bifidobacteriaceae bacterium. Lineage (GTDB taxonomy): Bacteria > Acidobacteriota > Vicinamibacteria > Vicinamibacterales > UBA2999 > VFZN01. Next base: position 2,871 of record CAZZGM010000326.1, read on the forward strand.
CGTCTACGTAATGAAGGGGCTGGGGAAGACCTACCCGCCCGACCACACCGTACTTCGGGACATCTGGCTTTCGTTTCTTCCCGGCGCCAAGATTGGCGTGCTCGGTCTGAACGGCGCGGGCAAGTCCACGCTGCTGAAGATCATGGCCGGCGAAGAAACCAGCTACGTCGGCGAAGCGTTTGCCGGCGAAGGCGTGACGGTGGGATATCTCCCGCAGGAGCCGCGGCTCAATCCCGACAAGACCGTCAAGGGCAACGTCGAAGAAGGCGTGGCCGCCATCAAGGCGGTGCTCGAACGTTACGACGAGGTCAACGGCAAACTCGGCGAGGAGATGTCGGCCGAGGAAATGGACGCGCTGCTCGACGAGCAGGCCAAACTCCAGGACCGCATCGAAGCGGCCAATGCGTGGGACCTCGACTCGCGTCTGGAACTGGCCATGGACGCGCTGCGCTGCCCGCCGCCCGATGCGGACGTCACCACGCTCTCGGGTGGCGAGCGCCGCCGCGTGGCGCTGTGCCGCCTGCTGCTGCAGGCGCCGGATCTGCTGCTGCTCGACGAACCGACGAACCATCTCGATGCCGAGTCGGTAGCGTGGCTGGAACGGTTCCTCAAGGATTACGCGGGGACGGTGGTGGCCGTCACGCACGACCGTTATTTCCTCGACAATGTCGCGGGCTGGATTCTGGAACTGGATCGCGGTCACGGCATTCCTTACGAAGGCAACTACTCCGGCTGGCTCGAGCAGAAGCAGGCCCGGCTGGCACAGGAAGAGAAGGCCGAGAGCCGGCGTCAGCGGACGCTGCAGCGCGAACTCGACTGGATCCGGATGTCGCCGCGCGCGCGTCAGGCCAAGGGCAAGGCCCGTCTCAACGCCTATGAACAGCTGCTGAGCGAGGACACGGCGCAAAAGGTGGACTCGGTGGAAATCTACATTCCACCGGGGCCGCGCCTGGGCGACGTGGTCATCGAAGCGCGCAACCTGCGCAAGGCTTACGGCGACACCGTGCTCTTCGACGACCTGTCATTCACGCTGCCGCGCGCCGGCATCGTGGGCGTGATTGGTCCCAACGGTGCCGGCAAGACCACGCTGTTCCGGATGATTACCGGGCAGGAGCAGCCCGACGCCGGCACGATGAAGCTGGGCGAGACCGTCCAGATTGGGTATGTGGACCAGAGCCGCGACGCGCTGGACGCCAACAAGTCGGTGTGGGACGAAATCAGCGGCGGCCAGGACGAACTGACACTCGGGAAGAAGGCCGTGGCCTCGCGGGCCTACGTGTCGTGGTTCAACTTCAAGGGCGCCCAGCAGCAGCGGAAGGTGGGCATGCTGTCGGGCGGCGAACGCAACCGCGTACACCTGGCCAAGCTGCTCCGCCAGGGC
>CAZZGM010000327.1:0-788 GCA_964653955.1 uncultured Bifidobacteriaceae bacterium
TGCCAGGGGAGACCGTATGCGTACCTGCTTCGAACTGTCGAGACGTGAGTTCCTGAGTGCCGTTGCCACGGCTGTCGCGGCTTCTGGAGCATCGACCGCCGTGCTGCGGGCGCAGACCGGGACAACGACCCGCCGACCACTGAAGGTTGGCGTCATCGGCGCCGGCCAGCAGGGCGGCAGCCTCGGCGTCCTCTGGGCGCGGGCCGGACACCAGGTGTTCTTCTCGTCACGCAATCCGGATGGCCTGAAGGATCTGGTGGCCGAAGCCGGTTCGAGCGCGCAGGCGGGATTGCCACAGGCGGCAGCGGCGTTCGGTGACGTCATCCTCGTTGCCGTACCCTACGGCGCCTTGCCTCAGGTGGGCAGGGATTACGCGTCGCTCATGAAGGGCAAGGTCGTCATCGACTGCGGCAACCCTCGTGAGGATCGAGACGGTCCGATGGCCGAAGATGCGATGGCGAAGGGGACCGGTGTCGCTTCGGCCGCACACCTTCCAGGCGTCAGACTCGTCCGCGCATTCAATGCGCTCAGCTTCCAGCAGGTCAGGAAGGAGTCGCATCGCGCCGGCGAGAAGCTCGGCATCCCCATTGCCGGAGACGATGCCGAGGCGGTGGCGACGACCGTGCAACTCGTCGAGGACGCCGGGTTCGATCCGGTGGTGGTTGGCGGCCTGGAGCGGCCCGTGGCCGTCAAGTTCGACTCCGCCGGCTTCATCGTCTCCCCGCAGTCGCGGTCCGGGCAGATCCTGCGGATCGCCGAGATACCGGCCGAGACGCAACTCGCCGAGG
>CAZZGM010000327.1:798-4242 GCA_964653955.1 uncultured Bifidobacteriaceae bacterium
GGTTGGCGGCCTGGATCGTGCGAAGGACTTCGACCGCGGGACGCCCGTGTACGTCAAGGGCCTGACGGCCCGTCAGCTTCGCGAAGCACTGAAGCTGCCGCTTCGGTGAGCGGCACTCGCCGGCGCAGGCCATGCCGAACGAGCCGAAGCCGCTCGTTCGAACCAGGAAAACAGGTACGCTGAGGTGATGCGGTCCCGTTGCCTGACGTTGCTGTTGATCCCGGCCCTGCTGATGGGCGCGTCGGGCGCGTGCTCCGCGCCGGAGACATCCGGACAACCGGCACCGGTTGTGGCTTCGCCACCGGTGATCGCAGCCGATGTTCTTCAAGCGGCCATTGCCGACGTGCTCGAGGCGGAACGTGCGCGGCTTCCCGTTGCGGAAGGTGGTGATCTGGCGCGGCTCTACACGATGTTCGAGGGCCACGCGATCTGGTTCGATGCCGTGGGACGGTTGACGGGGCAGGGCCGCGCGGCACGAACGCTGCTCGACGCCGCAGCGTCCGAAGGTCTCGACCCCGCCGTGTATGGCGCGCCGGAGATTGCGCGCCTCGCGGATGACACGAATGTGGAGGCGTCACGACTGGCGCGACTCGACGTGCTGCTGTCGTCAGGCCTGCTGCGCTACTACCGTGATGTCCACATGGGCCGCGTCGATCCGCGCTCACTGGATCTTCAGATTGACGTCGTCGCCGACGATCACGATCTGGTGGAGATGGTGCGGGTGGCCATCGACAGCGGACGTATCGCGGAGACGGCGGCGGAACTGGCGCCACGCATTGCGCAATACCGGCTGCTGAAAGACGCGCTGGCGCGATACCGTGCGCGTGCCGCCGAGGGCGAGGTCGAGCTGGACCTGCCATCGACCACGCTCAGGCCAGGTGACCACATTGCCGATTTGCCGGCGCTTCATCGCCTGCTCGTCACGCTTGGAGATCTTCCGGCGGACAGCGTCGCGCCAGAAACCGGCGGCGTCTACGGCGGGGAGATGCAGACGGGCGTCAAGCGGTTCCAGGCACGTCATGGTCTGGCAGCCGACGGTGCGATCGGACGGGCCACGCGCGCGGCGCTTCAGGTGCCGCTGTCGTGGCGCGTGCGCCAAATCGAGCTGTCGATGGAGCGCCTGCGCTGGCTCCCGGATCTCAGCAGCGGACGCCTGATTGCCGTCAACATTCCGATGTTCCGCCTCTGGGCCTGGAATCACGTCCCGTCGGACGATCCACCGGTGCTGTCGATGAACGTCATTGTCGGGCGCGCGCTCGACACACGCACGCCGGTGTTCACCGACACCATGACATTTGTCGTGTTCCGGCCTTACTGGAACGTGCCTTCGTCGATTCTGCGCGGCGAGATGTTGCCGGCCATCCGCAAGGATCCTGGCTACATCCAGCGGCAGAATCTCGAAATCGTGGCGGGCCCGGCGGATCGTTCACCCGTGCTGGACCCCACGCCAGAGAACATCGCGCGGCTCGGCCAGGGCGGTGTGCGCATCCGGCAGCGTCCGGGGCCGGCCAACGCGCTTGGTCTCACCAAATTCATGTTCCCCAACGAGAACAACATCTATCTGCACGACACGCCGTCGCCGGGACTCTTCGAGCAGTCACGCCGCGACTTCAGCCACGGCTGCATTCGCGTGCAGGATCCGGTGCGGCTGGCCGAATGGGTGCTGGGGCGGAACGACGGATGGACGCGCGAGCGGATTGTCGCGGCGAGAAACGGCGCACCGAATGTTTACGTCAATCTGGCGGAACCCATCCAGATGGTGCTCTACTACACCACCGCGATCGTGCTGCCGGACGATGGACTGGTGTATTTCGCGGAGGATATTTACAACCAGGACACGCGGCTCGACACGGCGCTGTAACGGCGCGGCGTGTTACCAGCGGCGGACGCGGCCGGTGTCGACGTGAATGAAGTCCGAGCCGGGGTAAAAGCCCACGCCGCCGAGGCGAAGCGACAGCGCCGCGTCGCGAAGTTTCACGAGCGGCACACCCGCCACGCGAATGTCGATGGCGCGTCCCGTCATGTGCAGGCTGCCGGCCGCCACGCCCTCGCTCCGCTGACGCAGCGCGGCATTGGTGTGCGGCGAGCGGTAGGCCGAGATGATCTGGAACGGCCGTGCGGCGCCGGTGGAGTCCGCCAGCAGGTGCAGCAGGTCGAACAGGCCTGGATCGATGTCGTACACCTCGCCCGTGCGGAAGTCGCGCATCAGGCGGTTGAGCGCACCCAGTGCATCGGGTAGGTAACGTCCGGCACTGAAATATTCCACGGACAGCCGCTCGCTGGTGTGCGTGTGCTCGAAGCTGAGCACGCGCGTGTTGGCGCTGGCGGCCAGCACACGGCCGGGCAGCATCACGGCCGGCAGCGCACCGGCGAAGAGCGACGCAAACTGCCGGCGCGACATCGAATCGGTGGGCATACCTTCCGAGTATTGCAGCTGGGCCCGCGCCCGGGCAAGCGCCTGAGTGCTTCGGACGCGGAAGCCTGGTGGACTGTCTGGTCGATTCCTGAAGGGCCCGTTCCGCAGGACCGGGCCAAAATACGCCGTTGAGCGTCAATATCGGCCCTTGAGGTTTCGTTGATACGGTCCACTAGATATGCAGCCCGAGCCGCTGCATCACCTCAGGTGCTTCGTCGAACGAGACGGGGCCGGAAGCGGCACGCCAGTTCGAGAGGAGGCGCAGGAGCAGCGATGCGACGATCAGCAGCGCTGCCAGCAGCAGCGTGTCCTCCGTGGACTGAATGACTCGTGCTTCCAGGCGGGCGAATGTCCCGGCGCCAACGAGGAACATCAGCAGGTACAGCGGGCCGAGGGCCTTCATGTTTTCGTCGGGGACGTAGGTACAGGTGAAGGGCACCTTGTCGTAACCGAAGAGCAAAGCCTCGAGCAACAGCAGCGCACCGGCAAACCCCGCAAGCGCATGCAGCAGAGCCGTCGACGGCCCGGCAACAAGAGTCACGAACGAAAAGACCAGGACCAGTGCCGGGAGGATCAGAGCCAGGACAGCCACACGCCGTACGCCGGTGAGATAGTGGCGCGTCCGGCCGCGCCAGGCCATCTGGAAGCCCCAGTTCGCGCGCAGCTCGGCAGGCACACGGATGGCGTGCCTGAATCCCACCAGCAGCGCGCCGTATAGCAGCGGCTGGACGGCCAACAGTCGCGGCGTCAGATGGCCGCCCTGAATGGCTGCGGACACGCCGGCACGCGACAGCGCGATGATGGCCAGCGCCAGCCCGATGGCCGCCGCCGCGGCCAGCGTCAGGCGGTGCGTTCGGTTGCGCCACAGCACCGCACCCGCGAAATGAAATCCGGCAGCCACGGCCGTTCTGCGGCCGGCGACGAGACGCGACAGTCCATGAAGGCGCGATCGGCTCGTTGTCTCGCGGAAGGTGGCCGGCGTCAGTTGTCGTGACTGCTGTGCGTAAGCCATGCCGGCGATGGCAAGG
>CAZZGM010000328.1:0-4242 GCA_964653955.1 uncultured Bifidobacteriaceae bacterium
ACATTGCCCTGGGCGAAGCGAAGCGCCTGGGCAATGTCCGACAGTCCCTTGAAGCGTGACTGCAGCACCTGACCGCTCGGCGACTGCGCCACCAACTCACCCACCAGGTCACTGGCGTACATCGCCAGACCGGCGGCACTCAACGTCTTGACGAAATCGCGTCTCTGCATGGCTACACCGCCGGGGAAATGGACGTCATGGTGAAGTCTTCGAGCATCATCGGCGGCACCAGCGCCGTGCCCGGGTTGTCGTACGCCTCACCCGTGTGCATCGGGACGGGCCGGCCCAGCATCGTGATGTTGTTGAAGCTCACGGCCGGCGATTCGTTCCACCGGAAGTTCTGGACGGGGCCGACGATTTCCCCGTTCTCGATGAGGAACAACCCGTCGCGCGTCATGCCGGTGTTGAGCAGCGTCATCTGGTCCACCGGACGGATGTACCAGAAGAACGACACCAGCAGGCCGCGCTTGGTGGCCCGAATCATCTCCTCGATGGTGGCGGTGCCGCCGTCCATCACGAGACTCATGCCGGGCGCCGTGCCGGTTGGCTCCTTCTTCTGGCGCTGCGCCCAGTACCGGTCGTAGAACAGGTTCTTGACGACGCCCTTCTCGACCCAGGTGATGCTGCGGGCCGGCAGGCCACCATCGCCGATGGGCGACTGACGCAGGATGGGGTTGCCGATTTCGCTGCGCAGGGTGAAGTTGTCGCCAAACACCTTCTCGCCCAGGCGTGTCTCGCCGCGGTTCTTGCCGCTCATGAAGCTGCGGCCCTCTTCGGCGTTGCGTGCGTTCAGGCTGCCCAGCATCAGCGACAGATACCGCGCCGCGGGACGCGGCTCGAGAATGACGGTGTAGTTGCCCGGTTCGATGGCGCGCGGCTTGGCGGACTTCAACGCCTTGTCGGCGGCCACCTCGGTGAGCGCCGCGGGGTCGATGTTGGCGATGTCCTTCACGCCGGTCGTACCGGCCCAGCCCGAGCCGGTCTGGTCCGGCGTGCGGCAGGTGAGGATGAAGCTGGCATCGGCGTAGTGGAAGTAGGTGAAGAGCCCTTCCGAGTTGGCGCTGGCCTGCACCCAGTCGAACTTCGGGATGTAGCCCGCGCCCAGCACGCCCTTCTTCTCGCAGATGTCCGTGCTCACCTTCACCATCTGCGCACGTTCGGCGGGGCCGAAGTTGACGGCTGACGGCAGCGCGGCGTCCACCTCCACATACTGCTGCGGGGGCTTGACCAGCGGCATGGATTCCGGATTGTCCGGCTTGCGCCGCGCCAGGGCCTGCACCGCGTCGATCGTCCGTTTCAGCGAGTCGTCATCGAACTGGTGCGTGGTTGCCGTGGCCGACTTCTGGCCATAGTAGACAGTGATCTGGACCTGCTGGTCGTTCTCGACCAGGTTGGCCGTGATGCTGGAGTTGGCAAACCGCGTGGCCGATCGTTCGCCTCCGGCGAAATCCACCTGCACCGCGTCGGCCTTGCACATGTTGAGCACCTTGTCGGTGATCGCCCGCACTTCCTCTCTGGAGTACGCCATCCGCGTAATGTATCACTGCAGGCCGCCACGCCGGCGCAGCCACCATTCGGCCGACAGGCCGGCCGCCAGCGGCAGCATCCACCACCAGGACCTCATGGGATGGCGCGCCTCGGGTACACGGTCGATGGAACGTGCCTCCCGCACGGCCTGTACGACCGGATCGAGATCCGCCGTGGTGGTCACGACACCGCCGCCGCGCGCAATCTGCTCGTCTTCACTGGTCCCGGCATCTGTCCCAGGCAACAGAGACAGGCGAGACACCTCCAGCGGCACGCGGGCGTCGCCCATGGCTCCTGCACGGGTCACCACCTCACACGCGCCAGGTTCGGCTGGTGCGGCCAGACGCCCTTCCAGGCCGCCAGCTTCGTCCGACGGCCACAGCCGCACCGCCACCGGCGCACGGCTCCCGCAGTGCAGTTCCGCCGACACTTCGACGGACGTGCGGGGCCGCAGCGTACGCACCTGCACGCGAACGTCGATGTCCATGCCCGGCTCTGCCCACGCGGGGCTCACACGCACGTCGAACGCCGGGCCGGCCGCCATGGCGGCGCGCGCCACCAGCCCGCGCCAGAATCGCGCGAACTGGCCAGCATCATCGCGATGACGCCAGGCATCGAGCGCGCCGGCCACCGTCACGCGCCCCGCCCCCACCGGAGTGGTGACGACCGCCGGCACGCCCTCCGCACGCAACGTCACCTCATCCGACTCGAACGTGTCACCGGCCAGCAGCCACTCGCTGGCGCGCAGTTCCCCGGCATCGAGGGGCGCCGGCACCAGACGCTCCTGCCAGCGGTGGTGCAGCAGACGTGTGACCGGTCCCGAAAACGGCCGATCGGGTACGAGAATCAACGAGCCACCGCGCTCGGATACGAACCGTTCGAGCCGCTCCACGTCCCCGGCACCGAGCGCCTCCGGTGCGCCCACCACCACGACCCGCGCCCGCTCCAGCGCTTCGTCGGTAAGGCCGGCATCGGCTCGGGGCAATGCGTCGACCCGGGGCGCCAGGCCGGTCCGTGCCACCAGCGTAAAACGCGCGTCGTCTTCGAGCGCGCGCCGCACGAAGGTCGTGGCCCACGAGGGCCGCCGCTCGTGCACGTGCACGAGCCAGCGTTCGCCACCCACCTCCGCGGCCGCCGCGGCCCGATTGTCGATATCTGTCCGTTCGACGAGTCCGGCCGTCGACACACGCGCCTCGAGGCGGCGCAGGCCCGATGCCAGCGGCCACCACGACACGTCGACCGGCGCATCGTCATCGCGGCTCCAGACATGCGTGGCTTCTCCCACCACCGTGTCTCCGTCGTACAGCCGCACCAGGCTGTCGTGTCCGGCCACGCCCCGTCCGCGCAGATGTACACGCGCCAGACCTTCGGACGCCACGTGCGCCGCGGCGCTCTCGATGCGCGTCACTTCCACGTTCGCGGACAGCGGCTCACCGGCACGAATGACGGCCATGAGGCCGCGCCGGTCGCCGGGCACCACCGGTGCCACGCCGGGACCAGCCAGCAGCACACATGGCCGTACGGCATCGCAGGGCACGTGGCCGGCACTCGTCGTCTCTTCCACGTGGAGATCGGCTTCACCGTCGAGGCCGTCCGCCAGGCGGGCAACCGTCTCGCGCAACGCCTCCGCCACGGATACATCCGATGCGTCGCTGACGGGCCTGTCCGCCAGTGGCCCCGGCACCAATGCGACGTCGACCTGCAGCTTCGGCCGCGGCGCCACCACCACCGGCGGATCCAGCCAGCACAACAGCGCAATACCAACGGCCGCCAGCCGGCACAACTGCGCGAGTCTCATTGCGGCCGCCTCGCGCGCAGTTCGCCGGCCCACCAGCCGTCCAGGACGTCCGTGGGGCCGGGCCAGCCGCCGCCAGGCGCCAGCCGGCTTCGCGCACGCTCCGCCAGCAGCGCCATGGCCGATGCCACAGCAGCACGGCGCTCCTCGTCCGTATTGGCCACGGCCAGCACGCTTGCCGCCGATCGCCAGGCGGGCGCTTCCGGATCGACGGCCGCCACGCGACTGACCAACGCCGGTGTGATTGCTCCATCGGCCGCGCGGGCGAGGTCATCGGCCAGCGCACGCTCGCCAGCCAGATCGTCGGCAGCAGGCGGCGGCACGGGGCGCTCGAACGGCCGTGCACGATCCAGGTTGCCCGTGAGGCGCCGCGTCTGATCGATCCGCGACCGCTCGGGCGTGGTCCGCAGGAAGTAGCGCCGGCGATCGAACGCGCGCTGCAACGCCGCCAGCGCCGATCGCTCGAACACCAGCGCCTCCTGCGTATCACCGCCCGTCAGCAACGTTTCGGCGCGGGACATGTCGTTGATGGCCCGCAGCATCTCGGCGCGCCCGGAGTTTTCGAGACGGCCTTCCTGGAGTTCGTGCGAGTGCTCCGCCTCCTCCACCTCGTCCTGAACTTCACCGCCGCTGAGGAAAATCACCTCGCTCCTGACCATCCGCTGCTCGATGCCCAGGAATCTGGTCTGCTCGGCCCACTCCTCGGCGGAAAGGTCCCCGCGCCTGGCCTCGAGCTGCTCGGTCTTGATGATCACCATCTGCTGGCTGATGGCATAGCGCCGCTCTTCCTCCGGCACGGCAGCACCGTCGCTGGCAAACTCCAGCCGCCGGCCCACATCGATCGTGTAGGACTCCGACGACACCCAGTCGCGCCCCGGACGTGTGTCGCGAACCCCGGCCCGATACACCACCGCATCGCC
>CAZZGM010000329.1:0-1595 GCA_964653955.1 uncultured Bifidobacteriaceae bacterium
GGGAAGCACACGCGGCAGGTTGTCGGTAATCCCCCCGCCCGTGATGTGCGCCATGCCCTTGATGCGGCCGGTCCCGAGCAGCGGCCTGATGACCGGCAAGTAGCTGCGATGCGGCCGCAGCAGCGCCTCGCCAACCGTTTCTCCGAGGTCGGGCACGTGGCTGTCGACCGACAATCCCAGCCCCTCGAACACAATCCGCCGGGCCAACGAATAGCCGTTGGTGTGCAACCCCGACGAAGGCAGCCCCAGCAGCACGTCGCCGGCGGCAATACCGGTCCCCGTGATGAGCGCGTTGCGCTCTACGGCACCGACAATGAACCCGGCAACGTCGTACTCGCCCTGAGCATAGAACCCGGGCATTTCGGCCGTCTCACCGCCCAGCAGCGCGCAGCCGTTGTCGCGGCAGGCGCGCGCCAGCCCATGAACGATCTGCTCGGCCACGTCCGGCGACAACGCACCGGTGGCCAGGTAATCCATGAAAAAGAGCGGAACGGCCCCCTGCACCAGGATGTCGTTGACGCAGTGGTTCACCAGGTCGACACCAATCGTGTCGTGCCGGCCGGTCATGAAGGCAATCTTCAGCTTCGTGCCAACGCCATCGGCGCTCGACACCAGCACCGGATCGGTCCAGGCTCCACCCAGACTGAAGAGACCACCAAACGAGCCGATTTCCGACAGCACGCCGGGGGTGTAGGTGGACCTGGCCAGCCCTCGAATACGGCGTACGGTTTCGTTGCCGGCATCGATGTCCACGCCGGAAGACTTGTAGTCCATAGGTTTCTGCGTCTGCGGGGATTGCGGGTTCACAATCGGTCAGAAGTCCAGCTTCGTGATGACGTACTCGCACAGCGCACGGGCCGGCGAACCATCGGGCGCGGCCCAGTACAGACGGCGCACCGCCGCGAAGAATCGTTCCTCCTCGAGGTCCTCCTCGAGCATGTCGAAACCTTCGGCCAGCAGCGACACGGCCTCGTCGCGATCCGCGCGCGCGGCCAGGACGTCGATGAGCACCGGTGTGTTGCGCAGCGCCACCGTGCCAAGCGCCAGGGCCATCGGGGCGCGCAGGGGATCGTTGGAGGGCACGCCAATGTCGAGCAGCGCGGCAACCGCATCGGCATTCCCCCGGGCGCCAATGGCCCCGAGCCCGGACGCCGCCGCACGCACGAGTTCCTGGTAGCCGGGATGGTCATCGGCAAACCCGAGCGTCTTCTGAAGGAATCCCATGTGCGACGCGCAGTTCTGCCCCAGCAGGCAGATGGCTGCGGCAATGGCCGGTTGAATCTCCTGACCGGCCACACGCTGCAACTCCGCCAGTGGCCCCAGACCGGCACGGTCGCCAATCTTCCCGATCGCCAGCGCCGCATCGTCCTGCAGCGGACCTTCGAGCCGGGCGATTTCGATCAGGGTGGGCAGCGCTTCGGCGACGCGGTAGTCGCCCAGCGCCTCGATGACGGAGCTGCGGAAATAATCCACGCCGCGGCTGGCATCGCGGATGAGCGCGGCTCGGGCCGGCGCGCTGGTGGACGCCAGCGCGGCGAGTGCCCGCACGAGCGATGGCCGCACGAACTCGCCCGTCTCCCTGTCCAACGCCGCCA
>CAZZGM010000329.1:1605-4230 GCA_964653955.1 uncultured Bifidobacteriaceae bacterium
ACGCCGCCAGCAGCGCCGCGGCCCGTGCCGGAGTCGGGTGGTGCTCGAAATAACCGTACGCCACCTCACGCAGTCGATCGTTGGGCGAAGCGACGACTTCGTCCATCACATCGGCCGTCCGCGGATCGTTGAAGCCGGTGAGGATGACCAGCGCCTTGAACCGGACGTAGCCGTCCGCGTGCTCGCGTACGGCCTCCAACAGGGCCGGAACCGCCACCGCGCCCGGCGCGCGGCGGATGGCTCGCCCGGCCTTCATGCGGACGTCGTACTCGAGATTGCCGAGCTCGTCGATGGCCGCCTGAAGGTCAGCCGGCGCAATCGGCGTCGGACCGCGCTCCTGCGCGCCCTGCCCGGTGGCCACAGCCACGCAGACGAGGCACACCAGCAGTGCGAACACGGTGCCGGACGCCGCCTTATTCCAGAGATCACTCGAGTTGACGACGCCAACAGCGCGACACGGCTCGCGCAACGCCGATGTCAGGCCAGTCGCCGCTGATTGAGAATCCGCCACAATGCGCCACACAAGCGAACTGAGGGGATTAGACGACCGACTCTGGCTCTTCCTGCGGGAGCGCTGATGACTCATTGAGCTTCAGGGTGAGCTGCAGGTACGCGCGCTGGTCCTGCGGGAACGCCACCGGATAGCGGCCCGTGTAACACGACGTGCAATGTGACTCGCCGCGGCCGCGCACCGACTGCATCAGACCGTCGAGACTCAGGTAACCCAGCGTATCGGCCCCCAGGTACCGGCGGATTTCTTCGAGCGTGTGCGTGGCGGCGATCAACTCGGCGCGGCGTGGCGTGTCGACGCCATAGAAGCACGGCGACACCGTCGGCGGGCAACTGATCCGCACGTGGACCTCGCGCGCGCCGGCGGCACGCACCATCTTGACGATTTTCCGGCTGGTCGTCCCGCGCACGATCGAGTCGTCGAGCAGCACCACGCGCTGCCCCTGCAGGATGCTCTTCACCGGGTTCAGCTTGACCTTGACGCCGAAGTGGCGAATGGCCTGCGCCGGCTCGATGAACGTGCGGCCCACGTAGTGATTGCGGATGAGACCAAACCGGAGCGGCAGGCCCGCTTCTTCGGCATAGCCCGTCGCCGCACAGACGCCGGAGTCGGGAACGGGCACCACCACGTCGGCCGGGACGCCGGTTTCACGCGCCAGCCGCCGGCCGAGTTCGGTCCGGACGAGATTCACGCTCTCGCCAAACACCTCACTGTCGGGCCGCGCGAAATACACGTGCTCGAAAATGCAGTGCGCCAGTGGCGATTGTGGAAAGGGCTTGATGGATTTCATCCCCTCCGCGCCGATGACGAGCACCTCGCCAGGTTCGACATCACGCACGTAGGTGGCGCCAATCAGGTCCAGCGCGCAGGTTTCCGAACACACCACCCAGGCATCACCCAGGCGCCCGAGCGCCAGCGGCCGGAAGCCGTGCGGATCGCGGACGGCAATCAGATGGTTCTGGGCAATGAGCGCCAGCGAAAACGCGCCGGTGAGCTGCGTCACCGACTCGACGACCGCATCCTCGATAGAGCCGGCCTGCGACCGCGCGTAAAGATGGAGCACCACCTCCGTGTCGCTGCTGCTCTGGAAGATCGACCCGGCGCGCACCAGCCGGTCGCGGATCTCGTTCGCATTGACGATGTTGCCGTTGTGGCAGATGCCAATCTGGCCGTGCACGCAGTCGATGAGGATCGGCTGCGCGTTGGAGAGTTTGCTCTCGCCGGCCGTCGAATATCGCGTGTGGCCGATGGCCACATGCCCGGGCAGTTCAGCCAGCGTCGCTTCGTCGAAGATGTCGGCCACGTGGCCCATCTTGCGGATCACCCGCACACGCGTGCCATCGGCCGACGCGATGCCGGCGCTCTCCTGGCCACGGTGCTGCAGCGAGTAGAGCCCGAGATACGCGAGTTTCGACGCCTCGGAGTGCCCATAGATTCCGAAGACGCCGCAGGCTTCGTGAAGCTTGTCGAACATCACTTCTCCCGCCTGGCCATCTGCCGTTCGATGGCCGTTGCCCACGCCGTTTCCGCTTCCGACACCGGAACATCCACTGCCGCCGCACCCGCCACCGACAACTGGATGCGGGTACCGCCGGTGCGGCCAATCTCCCCCACCGGTACGCCGGCCGCGTGCGCGGCCGCCAGCACGGCATCGCGCCGGGACGGATCCACTGACACCACGATACGCGATGCCGACTCGCCAAACAGTGTGGCATGTGGCTGCCAGGGTCCGGCCGGACCGGCAGCCGGCAAGTCGGCCGTCACGCCAATACCGCCGCTGTCGAACGTGCACTCGGCCAGGGTCACCGCCAGCCCGCCTTCCGCGCAGTCGTGAGCCGACTGAACCAGTTCTTTACGCACGAGCTGAATGATCAGCCGCTGCAGCGCGCGTTCGCGTACGAGGTCCAGCACCGGCGGACGGCCGCGGACCACGCCATGCATGCGCGACAGGTATTCGCTGCCGCCGAGCTCGCCGAGGTTGTCACCCAGGACGAGCACGAGATCTCCCGCCTGCTTGAACGTGCGCGTGCACACCTTCGACGCGTCCTCGAGCAGGCCAAGAACGCCCAGCACGGGCGTCGGATAGATGGCCCGGCCGTCGGTCTCGTTGTAGA
>CAZZGM010000330.1:0-4222 GCA_964653955.1 uncultured Bifidobacteriaceae bacterium
GCTGGCGGAACTCCAGCAACGTGGACTGCTGGAGCGAGCGCTGGTGCTCGCTCCAGCAGTCCACGTTGCTGGAGTTCCGCCAGCACGAGTCCGGCCTGGATGGTCTTGCCGAGACCCACCGCATCGGCCAGCAGCATGCGCGTCGTGCCGTCGAGCACCGCGAGCACTGGTGCGAGTTGCCAGGGATGGATGTCGAACGATCCGGCCGCGCCACTCCACAGGCCGCCAGCCGGCCGCGCCTGCGCCACGGTGCGCAGCAGGTGGCGTATCAGCAGCGTTCGGCGCTGACGGGGCAGGCGGGCGGCAGACGGCTCGAAAAAGCGGTCGAACGGTGCGAGGAGCGTGGTGCGTTGCCCGGCATTACCTGCGCCACGGCCTTCGAGGCTCACGAGCGCGCAGTGCGGGAACGTTCGCGTGTGAACGACGGTCCAGCAGTGGCCGCGGACGAGGACCTCGGCGCCGGTCCGGGGCACGGTGTGCAGTTCCTGCATGGCGGCTCCCGATGGGACGCCGCAGAATCCGCACTCTTACGGTGCTGCGCGCCCCCAGTGGCCTCTCGGGGGCAAACACAGTACCCGCCTTCGCTCGCCTGGACCGGGTCGCGAGCTACGGCGCGGCAGGCCCCGCCTTCGCTCGTTTAGACAGGTTTACGAGCTTCGGCGCGGCGGGCTCCGCTTCGCTCGTGTCACCCGTTCGCGAGCTTCGGGCGCGGCCGGCTCGTCAGGCGGCCGTGTCGCCGTCGTCGTCGAACGTGACGTCGATGAGGGGCTTCGGGACGCGAGATTCGCCGGTACCTCGCGCTGGCGAACTGGTAGACGAGGCCAGGCGCATGAACAGGGCGGCCAGGCCGGCCTGCTGGGGATCGTAGACGCCCCACTCATCCACCGTGGGGCGCTTCGTCATTTTTGCGGACGGGCGTGTCACGGGCATTGGCACTGCTCCTCGGAAAAGAACCGTGCTCATTGACATAGCAAGGGCCGTACCCCGCATTTCTCGCCGTGGCGCCTGGTCAATTCGGCGCACTCCTGCCCGCGCCTGCCGCACCGCTCACCATTCGTCCCCGGCGAATTCCGGCAGCCCGGTTACGGTTCTTACCGTTCCACCTTCACTTTCGTCGTAATCCCGCCGCGGGCCGTGAAGTCGCCCTCTACCGAGAGATGCCGCGGCTGGCAGGCCGCCACGAGGTCGTCGAAAATCTGGTTGGTGACGGCTTCGTAAAACATGCCGCGGTTGCGGAACTCCAGCAGGTAGTACTTGAGCGCCTTGAGTTCGATGCAGGTGGCGTCCGGTGTGTAACGGATGCGGATCGTCCCGAAATCGGGCAGTCCGGTCTTCGGACACATCGAGGTGAACTCCGGGCAATCAATCGCGATTTCGTAGTCGCGCTCGGGCCGCGGGTTCGGAAAGGTTTCGAGCAGACGTGCCGGTGAGTCGGTCATCTCTCGATCATGCATCGGATGTCGGAGTAAGATCCTGTCTGCCGCGTTTGACACGTCATCGCGACGGCGTTAGGATGCACGTCGCTTTTCGGCCATAAAATTTCGGCGGCGGTCGATACGCACACCATAATCACACCGGGGGGACACGATGGCAGAAGCCCGCAGGATGGGCAAGTCTGAACTGTTTTCACACTTTGCCGAGCGGTTCGACATGAAGCGCACGGCGGCTCGCGACATTTTCGACGAGCTGGCCGTGTTGTGTGAGAAGGAACTGAAGCGGACGGGCGAGTTCGTCCTGCCCGGCATGGTCAAGCTCGTCGTGCAGAAACGCAAGGCTCGCACCGGCCGCAATCCGGCGACCGGCGAACCCATCAAGATCCCCGCCAAGACAGTCGTCAAGGCGCGCATCATCAAGCAGTTGAAAGATTCGGTGCTGCCGAAGAAGTAGAACGCGTTGTTTGCCTGGGGGCCGGCCCCCGGTCTCCAGGTGCGACGTCTGCCGCCCGGCGGACGCCGGTGTCAGTTGCCCTTCAGTTTTTTCGCCAGCTCGCGGATTTCCAGCCGTTCCATCTTGAACTTCAGCGTGCTCAGCGGCACGCCCAGGTAGCGTGACGTCTGCGTGACGTTCCACCCGCTGCGCTCGAGCGCGCGCACGAGAAAGTTGCGTTCGAAGGTGGTGAGGGCGCGCTCGAGCAGGCTGGTGTCCGAATCGGTGCGGTCGAGTTCCGCCACATGGAACTCGAAGGGCAGGTCCTCGTCCGTGATCCACTGGTGCGTCGACGTGGCCACCAGGCGCTCGACCAGGTTCTCGAGCTCGCGTACGTTGCCCGGCCACCAGTAGTTGGACAACATCCGGAGCGTGGAGGTGGCGATGCCGGCCACCTGCTTCCTGAAGCGCGCGTTGTAGCGCTGGATGAAGAACTCGACCAGCATCGGCACGTCCTCTATCCGCTCGCGCAGCGGCGGCAGGCGCAGCGGGATGACGTTGAGCCGGTAGTAGAGATCCTGGCGGAACGTGCCCTGCTTGACGGCCAGGGCGAGGTCCACGTTGGTGGCGGCAATCAGCCTGAACGACGTCGGAATGGGGCGTTCGCCGCCGACGCGTTCGATTTCGTTTTCCTGGATGGCACGCAGCAGCTTGGCCTGGAGGTCCAGCGGGAGGTCGCCGATTTCGTCGAGAAACAGCGTGCCGCCGCTGGCCAGCTCGAACTTGCCGATGCGCTGCTGCACGGCGCCGGTGAACGCGCCTTTTTCGTGGCCGAACAGGTGGCTCTCCACCAGGTCGCGCGGGATGGCCGCCATGTTGACGGCCACGAACGGCCCGTCGGGATGTTCCGAGTCGCGGTGCAGCCGCCGCGCCAGCAGCTCCTTGCCCGTACCGCTCTCTCCCAGGATGAGCACCGTCGTGTTGAGGCCCGCCACGCGCTGCGCCATCTCGAACACCTCGCGCAGGGCCAGGCTTGGCCCGGCCACGAACTCGTGCTGCGCCAGCCCGTCCACCTGGTCTTCGAGCCGCAGCACACGGCGGTTGAGGTTGGCGCGCTCCTCGGCGTGCCCCACCATCGACCGCAATGCCTCGGGCGATGCCGGCTTGGTGAGGAAGTGATAGGCGCCCAGCTTGATGGCCTGCACCGCACCGTCCACGTCCGCGGCCGACGAGGTCATGATGACTTCCGTCAACGGAAAATTGACGCGAACGATCTGCAGCAGCTCCACCCCGGTCATGTCGGGCAGCGCGATGTCGGTGAGGACGACATCCACTTCCTCGCGGGTGAGCATGTCCACGGCCACCCCGCCCACGGCCGCGCGCAGCACCCGATAGTCACGCCGAAGCGCCGCCCCCAGCAGCTCACGTGCCTCCTCGTCGGGGTCGATCACGAGGATGGTCTTGCGGCGAAGGGACATCGGGCGGCAGTATAGCGCCCGCCTTCGCTCGCCCCCCGAACCAAGGCGAGGGGCGCGAGCTATGGCGGGGCAGGCCCACGACGCTCGCCCACACTGCCGCGAGCGACGGTGAACCAGGCCCGCGCTTCGACTATGCTCAGGATGCCCCGGCCTTTCGGCTTCGCTCAAGGTTGCCCCGAGCATCGTCGAGGGGCAGAATCTCGGAACCCGCCATGCTCACCCTCGTTGCCCTTGCCGCTCTGCTCGTTGCCGTCATTGCCCTCGCGCTGGTGCGCCGGCAGGGCCGTCAGCTGGCCCGGCTCACCGAGATGTACTGGCAGCTGAAGTACGAACACGGCGAGCTGAGAGCCACGGTCCTGCCGGCGCCCGACACCCCGCCGGCCCCGCCCACCACCACGTTCGTTCCGCTTGGCTCGGTCAAGCGGTCACAGTCCTGAGCCGCCCGGCCGGGCGCGAACGCCTTGACGCTCCACGTCATTCCAAGCGACAGTGAGGGGTTGTCTTTCTTCACCGATGCGCGTGATGCATCGTACCGATAAGGAGCTACGGTCTTGGCTAACGAGTACGACGTGATCGTGATTGGCGCGGGCACCGGCGGCTATGTGGCTGCCATCCGCGCGGCGCAGCTTGGGCTCAAAGTGGCGGTCGTCGAGAAGCAGAAGGCCCTCGGCGGCACCTGTCTCATCTGGGGCTGCATCCCCACGAAGGCCCTGCTCGAGCACGCTCACGCGCTGAAGGTGGCCCAGGGCGCGGCGGAGTGGGGGCTGACGGGCGTCGACGGCAAGGGCGTCGGCATCAGCATGCCGGCCGTGCACGCGCGCAAGGACAAGATGATCTCCGGGCTCACCGGCGGCATCGAGATGCTGTTCAAGAAGAAC
>CAZZGM010000331.1:0-4222 GCA_964653955.1 uncultured Bifidobacteriaceae bacterium
GCCGCGTGTGTCCTTGATGGCTCCGGTGAACGCGCCGCGCACGTGGCCGAACAACTCCGATTCCAGCAGCGTCTCGGGCATGGCGCCGCAGTTGACGGCCACGAACGGACGTTCGCGCCTCAGCGACTGCTTGTGGATGGCCTGCGCCACCAGTTCCTTGCCGGTGCCCGACTCGCCGGTAATGAGAATGGTGCTGTTGGTGCGCGACACCGTCTCCACCAGGCGAAACACGTCCAGCATGGGCGTGCTGCGTCCGATGATGCCGGCAAAGCCCTGCTCGGCCGTCGTGCTGCGCAGCACGGCATTTTCGTGACGCAGCCGGCGCGACTCCAGCAACTGGCGCGTCTGCATCACCACGTGATACGGATCCTTGAACGGCTTCTCGAACAGCGCCGCCGCCCCCATTTCCTGCGCACGCTTCCAGTCGCCGGAATCCGCGGTCCAGTGCGCCGTCATCATCAGCACCACCAGGTCCGGCGCGGACTCCTGCACGGCCTGCAGCAGCTGCAGTCCGTCCATACGCGGCATGCGGATATCGGTGAGCACCACATCCAGGTACTCACGCCCGACGATGTCGCGCGCGGCCAGGCCGTCGGCGGCAATCACCACGTCGAAGCCGTCGCGTTGAAAGAGGATGCGCAGCCACTCGCGCATCGACTGTTCGTCATCGACAATCAGAATCCGTGGCATGTCCCTTCTCTACGAGGCGCGGGGAATACGAACCATGAACGTGGTGCCGGCCCCCGGAGCCGACCGGACGTCGATGCGCCCACCGTAATCGGTCACGATGCGATGGACGATGGCCAGGCCGAGACCGGTGCCGCGGCCGAACGAGCCGCGGAACGGCTGGAAGATGCCTTCGAGTTCGTCCGCGGACATGCCCACGCCCTCGTCCGTCACTTCCAGTACCGCCCAGCTGCGTCCTTCACCGTCACTCTCGCCGCGTGCCGTCAGTCCCAGCGTGCCGCCATCCGGCATGGCGCGCAAGGCATTGGTGGCCAGATTCCAGAGAATCTGCCGCAACTGGTTCTCGTCGGCATCCACGGGCACCTCATCCGAGGGCACGTCGGCCGTCACCCGGTGCCGCTCGCTCACATCGGGGCCATTGCGCAGCAGGATGGCGGTTTCGTCCACCAGCGTCCGCAGGTCGAAGCGCGACACACGGGCGCGCTGCGGCCGGGCGTAGGCCAGAAACGACTGGATGGTCTGGTTGAGCCGGTCCGACTCCTTGAGGACGATGTCCATCAGCTGCGCCTGATCGCCAGAGAGCTGCAGTTCGTGCTTCAGCATCTGCATGGAGCCCGACATCGACGCCAGCGGATTCCGGATTTCGTGGGCAATACCGGCCGCCATCTCGCCCACGGCCGCCAGGCGCTGCTGGAGCCGCGCGTTCCGTTCGTACCGCTTCATCTCGGTCACGTCCTGGAACGTATACAGATAGCCGCGGCTGCCGTCGGGCAGCGGCAGTGCCGCCGCGCTGAGACCAATGTCGATGTCGCCGTCCGCGCGATGGAACTGGTAGTCCATGCGCCGGCTCCGCACCCGGGCCAGCACCTCGTCCATCGTCTCGACGACCTCGGCCGGAAGCTGCAGGACGTCCGGTGCCGGCCGGCCCAAAGGGGCTTCGCTGAGGCCGGTAATGGCCATGGCCGATCGGTTGAACGTGAGGAGACGGTTGTGGACGTCCGCCGTGGCCAGACCGCTCAGCAGGCTGTCGATGACGTACTCGTTGAGCGCCTGGAGATCCGCGATTTCTTCGGTAGCCTGCTCCAGCTGGTGGTCGGCACGCCGCGCCCGCTCGGCCAGCGATCCGCCGAGCAGCGCCACGGCGAAAAAGCCGAACACGTTGAGCACCACCGTATAGAACGCCACGCTGGGTGCCGGCAACGTCGGCCCTTCCGTCAACGCCGGCAGGGAGACAAGACCCGCCGCCGCCAGGAACTGCGCCACGACAATGCTGGCAAACAACCCCGCGCTGAGCCCGGCCAGGCGCAATCCGCCCTGCCGCAGGTCGACGGTGGTGCTGGCCGAGAGGATGGCCAGACCGTAGAGCGGGGTGAACAGGCTGTTGATACCGTCGGTCAGATAGACGGCCGCGGACACCAGCAGCGCGTCGAGGCCGAAATGGACTTCGACCAGCCACGGCCAGCGATCGGTGAAGCGCAGCAGCCCATACAGCACGAGACTGGCGCCGAACGCCACGCCGACGAGACCAAGAAAGGCGGTGACCGGCAGGGCCCCCGGCGCGCGCGACTCGACCACGACCGCGAGGGCGAGCAGCGCCGCGGCCACGACCAGCCGCAAGGTGGTGTGCGTGACCAGGCGCTGTCGCAGCGGCGAGGGAATCATCCCGCCAGTTGGCTGATCAGGCCGAAGATGGGCATATACATCGCGATGACGATACCACCCACGACGCCGCCGAGAAACGCAATCATCACCGGCTCGAGCAGCGTCAGCATGCCGGCGACGGCGGTGTCCACTTCCTCTTCGTAGAAGTCGGCAATCTTGGCCAGCATCGTATCGAGGGCACCGGTCGCCTCACCGACGCCAATCATCTGCACCACCATGCCGGGGAACACGCCGGTTTCCTTCAGCGGTCCGGCAATGGTTTCGCCGCGCTCGATGCTCTTGCGCGTCACCTGGATGGCGTCTTCGATGATGGCGTTGCCGGCGGTGCGCGCGGTGATGTCGAGGCCGTCGAGGATGGGCACGCCCGACGCCATCAACGTGGACAACGTCCGGCAGAAACGCGCCACGGCAATTTTCCGCAGGATGGCGCCCAGGATGGGCAGCTTCAGCAGCAGGCCGTCAATGACGCGGCGGCCCTTCTCGGTGCCGTAATACTGGCGCAGGGCGTAGGTACCCGCCACCGCACCTATCACCAGAAACGGCATGAACCGCACCAGGTTGTTGCTGAGGGCAATGACCACGCGCGTCGGCAGCGGGAGTTCGGCGCCCAGGCCGGCAAACAGGCTGGCAAAGGTCGGGATGACCTTCCACAGGATGACGCCCACCACCACGCTGGCAATCACGATGACCGCCGCCGGGTAGATCATGGCGGACTGCACCTGTCCCTTCAGCTTTACGGCCTTTTCGATGTAGACCGCGAGCCGCTTGAGGATGGTGTCGAGGATGCCGCCGGCTTCACCGGCGGCAATCATGTTGGTGTAGAGCGCGTCAAAGACCTTCGGATGCCGCTTCATCGCGTCGGCCAGCGACTGGCCGCCTTCGACGTCGGTCCGGGTCTGCATGATGACCTGCTGGAAGTACTTGTGCTCCTCCTGCGAGCCCAGGATGTCCAGACACTGCACTAAAGGCAGGCCGGCATCGATCATCACGGAGAACTGCCGGGTGAACACGGCCAGATTCTTGGCCGGGACGCTCTTGCTGCGCACCTTCGGCGCCGGCGCGGCCTTGGCCACGGGCGTGATGCGCGTCACCTGAATCTGCTCGCGGCGCAGGGCCGCCGCCACGGCGTCCATCGACTCGCCCACGCGCTCGCCCGTGACGGTCTCTCCGCCGCGAGTCCTGCCCGAAAACGCAAACGTCGCCATGATCGCTCTCCGTCCCTCGTTGCCCTACGGCCCCTAGCGCCCGCCCGCCCGTGCCGCGGCTCCCGGGGCCACGCCGCGACTGAGACCCGCTCCGGGAACCACGCCCACGCCGCGGTTGATCATCTCCTGCAGTTCCTCGCGGTTCGACGACGCCGAGAGTGCGGTCTCGAGCGTGATCTGCCGCCGCATGTACAGCGTGGCCAGCGCCTGGTTCATGGTCTGCATGCCGAGCTTTTCCTGGCCGGTCTGCATGGCCGAGTAGATCTGGTGGATTTTGTCCTCGCGAATCAGGTTGCGGATGCCGGCCGTCGGCACGAGGATTTCAATGGCCACCACGCGGCCTTCGTTGTTGGAACGCGGCAACAGCGCCTGACACACGATGCCTTCGAGCACCATGGACAGCTGCGTGCGGATTTGCGCCTGCTGGTGCGCCGGGAACTGATCGATGATGCGGTTGATGGTCGACGAGGCCGAGTTGGTGTGCAGCGTCGCAAACGTGAGATGGCCGGTCTCCGCGATGCGCAGCGCGGCTTCGACCGTTTCGAGGTCGCGCATTTCGCCAATCAGCACCACGTCGGGGTCCTCACGCAGCGCGGCGCGCAGGGCGTTGCCGAACGTCTGCGTGTCGCTGTGCACCTCGCGCTGGTTCACCATGCAGCTCTTGTGCT
>CAZZGM010000332.1:0-4184 GCA_964653955.1 uncultured Bifidobacteriaceae bacterium
GGTCTGCCGGATGCTCTCGAGCATGTTCTTGGGCCAGGCGCCCAGCAGACTCGCCGGAGACGCTGGTGCGCAAGCTGCGCAGCGCGCACACGGCCATTCCGACGAGTCTGCTGGGCGCCTGGCCCAAGAACATGCTCGAGAGCATCCGGCAGACCAGTCTGTTCGACGAGGTCATCGCGCGCACGTTCGTGCCCGATGTCTTGAAGGGACAGGTCGAAGACGTCTACACGCGCAGCATGTCAGACGATCTCGAGCATGTGCTGCGCCAGCTCGAGCCAAGGACGCGCTCGACGATCGAGCAGGTCTTCGGCATGATGCTGGCCACGGACCTCGTCACGGGCAGTGGACCACTGCCGGCGGGACCCACGGTGGTTGCGACCGTCGATTTGATCCGTCAGGTGGGCCAGCCGCTGATCTTCCGCATGGTCATGCCGATGGAAAAGGCTCAGGCCTTTGCGGCTCGTCTGCTGCTCATCGAAGACGTCTCCACGGACGATGCCCTGTCGGGCATGAAGGAAGTGGCGACGGTCATTGTCGGCCGCATCCAGCAGGCCCTGGAAGAAGCCGGCACGTCCGTCACCTGTGGTTCGTCACAGGCGTGTGTGATGGACCTGCCCCCTGGTCTTGCCACGCAGTCGCCGACGCGAATCGTGCAGTGTTTCGCCAACGAAAGTGGCGAGCCGCTGTTTGGCGTCGAGCTCGAGGCGGCGGCCGTCGAAGCCGCGGCGTAAGCGCGCGCCAGCCGGGGGCAGGTCATGCCCTTGACGTTCCTGGTGGAGCCGCGGCAGAGAAGGCTCGCGGCACGGTGATATCCTGCGAATCGTCATGCGGATCGAACCCTGCACGTCGGTCCATCAGCCGGGCTGGCTGGAGTGCCGGATGGCACTCTGGCCTGAAGAGGAGTCCGACGCACACCACGACGACATGGCGTCGTATCTGGAGGCGCCCGGGCGCTACTGCCAGTTCGTCGCGTACGACGATGACGGCGCGACGATGGGGTTCGTGGAGGCGTCCGTTCGCAGCGACTACGTCAACGGTGCCGAGTCGAGTCCGGTCGCCTTTCTCGAAGGCATCTACGTCGTCCCCGCATATCGCCGCCGGGGAGTGGCGCGGCGTCTCGTGGATATCGTCGAGCGCTGGGCGCGTGAGCGGGGCTTTCTGGAACTGGCGTCGGATGCGCTCCTGAACAACAACGAGAGCCACGCCATGCATGGCGCGCTCGGTTTCGACGAAACCGAACGTGTCGTGTATTTCCGCAAGGTGCTCGGCGCTTCCGCGGGCGAGCCGTAGACGTTGACCGCGTTCTCCGCGATCGCCGCATGGCGCCGCTGGTGCCGGCTGATCGTTGTCGCATCGCTCACGCTGCTGGTCACATCGCACGAAGTTGCGGCGCAGCCGCCGCCGACGCTGGAGATCGAGGCAACTGCTTTACTGGCGCCGGCTCGTGCGCGTCTCGAACGCTTCAATCATGCCCATCTGGCGGACATCGTCCGGCTGACAGGCCTCGAGCACCCGGGGCCTCCCATTCGTGTCGTCCTGGCCGAGGAACTCAGTGAGTGGGCCACGCACGTGCCATCGTGGGTGGCGGGTTATGCCCTTGGCGCACAGAGTCTCGTGGTCATCTTTCCCAACCGATCACCGCGGTATCCGCACGACACGCTCGAGGACGTGTTGCGCCACGAGGTGGCACACGTGCTGGTGAGCCGCGCCGCCCGCGGGCGGGAGGTGCCTCGATGGCTCAATGAAGGGTTTGCCGTCGTGGTGGAGCGTCCACTGGCGTTCGGCGACCGCGCGCGTCTGGCTTCGGCGCTGTTGCTCGGACCGCGCGTCACGCTGGACGGCATCGACGAGATGTTCAGGGGCAACGAGTCCATGCAGGCACGCGGCTATGCATTGTCGGCCGCATTTGTCCGTGACCTCATGCACGAGCACGGCGAAGGCGCACCGGCGCGTCTGCTGCGTGAACTGGCGGTGGACCGCAGTTTCGACGAAGCCGTCGCTGCCACCATCTTTCGTTCGGTCCGGCTGCTGGAAGCCGAGTTTTGGGATCGGCAGCGCACCTGGACGATGTGGGTACCGATTGTGGCCTCGTCCTCGGTGTTGTGGCTGGTGGTCATCGGGCTGGGCGGATTTGCCGTGCGCCGGCGGCGGCAGCGCACACTGGAGCTGAGGCAGCGGTGGGCCGAAGAAGAGGTGCTGTCGGCCGACGAGGGCGGAGAAGAGGAACTGGCGGCGGAGCCGTGGAAAGAGGTGGACGGTTCCGAAGAGGGAAGCGGGGAGGAGAGCAGCGCAGACAAGCGTGGTGAGTCGTGACCACGCGTACGCGCGCGAGTGATCCTGCCCGCGGGCACAGCGCTGACTTCTTCTACACCGTGAGCGCGACGTTGGCGGCCGTCGCGGGACTGCTATCCACTTCGTGTCGTGCTCGCCAGACGCGCCTATTTCAGACGTCGCTTCAGCGTTGACAGCGCCTCACAGGCGCGGGCCGAGGTCGGCCAGTTACGGCCGCACAGCGATTCGGCTTCCACCATGACGCCTGATGGATCACGCAGGCGCGCAATACCGACGAGTGAATACCAGGCGGCTTCGGCGGCCACCTCCGGCGGCGCGTTGAACTCCAGCGGGCGCAGCAGTTCCAGCGCGTTCTGCGGCTCGTCCTGATACAGCCGCATGATGCCCAGGTACAGCTGCGCGCGTACTTCGCCGGAATGATCGAGCAGGAGACCATCCAGCGCCGAGGCGGCCTCCGGATAGTTACCCGCGCGGAGCGGCACCAGTGCCTGCTCGAGCGCGTGCTCTACGGGCGAGGTGGCGTCCACGCGAGGTACAACCGGCGGCGTCAGCGGAAAGGCCTCCAGGTAGGGCGTGGGATCCACCGGTGCCGGGTCGGGCACGTTGATGGCGCCCATGGTCTGCGGCGCATCACTGCCACCGCAACCAAGGGCAGGCGCGAGGATCAGGAGAAAAAGGAGGATGCGCATGAGATCTGGAGATGTGGTGATGTGTCGATGTCGTGATTGGCCGCAGTATACTGCGCGGCCATGAGGCTTCGACCGTTCCTTCAGGGGCTGCTGCTCGCCGGTGTGGGCGTGACGTCTGTGCTGGCGCAGGAGCCCGCCGCTCGCGTGACGGTGCTGCGTCCGGATGCGGTGTTCGATGGTGCGCAGATGCAGCGCGGCTGGGTGGTGGTGGTCAGCGGCAATCGAATAACGGCTGCCGGCCCTGCCGCGACGACCGAGGTGCCAGCCGGCGCAACGGACGAGCGATTCACGGGCACGCTGATGCCCGGTCTCATCGAAGGTCACTCGCACCTGCTGCTGCACCCCTACAACGAGACCACCTGGAACGATCAGGTGCTGAAGGAGTCTGAGAGCTACCGCGTGGCGCGGGGTGTGACGCATGCGGAGCGGACGCTCATGGCCGGCGTCACCACGGTGCGCGACCTGGGCGCCGAAGGCGCCGGTTACGCCGACATCGGCTTGAAGCGCGCGATAGGCGATGGGGTGATTCCGGGGCCGCGGATGTTGGTGGCTGGTCCGGCGATGGTGGCGACGGGCAGTTACGCGCCCAGGGGATTCGCGTCGGAGTGGCGCGTGCCGCAGGGTGCGGAAGAAGCGGACGGCCTGGAAGGCGTGACGCGCGTGGCGCGCGATCAGATTGGCCACGGCGCCGACCTCATCAAGATTTACGCGGACTACCGCTGGGGGCCGAATGGCGAGGCGCGTCCCACCTTCACGCTCGACGAAATCACGCGCATTGTCGAAGTGGCGTCCAGCAGCGGCCGGCCGGTCGTGGCGCACGCGTCCACGCCGGAGGCCATGCGCCGCGCCATTCTCGGCGGCGTGTCCACCATCGAACACGGCGACGAGGGCACGCCCGAGATCTGGAAGCTGATGGTGGAGAAGGGCGTGGCCTACTGCCCGACGCTGGCGGCGCCGGACGCCACGCTGCAATACGCCGGATGGAAGAAAGGCGTGGAGCCGGAGCCCGAGCGGCTGGTGCGGAAGCGCGAGTCGTTCAAGGCGGCACTCGCTGCCGGCGTGAAGATGTGCTTCGGTGGCGACGTCGGCGTGTTCCCGCACGGCGACAACGTCCGCGAACTCGAGATGATGGTGGAGTGGGGGATGACACCGCTGGCCGCGTCGGTGGCGGCCACGTCCGGCAACGCCAGCTACTTCGGACTC
>CAZZGM010000333.1:0-4156 GCA_964653955.1 uncultured Bifidobacteriaceae bacterium
CCGTCCACGGGTAACCGCCAGCGGTGGACGGTGAGCTACCGTGTCCAGGTGCCGCGCCGCACGGACCTCGACCTGGCCACGCGTAACGGCGGCATCACCATTGCCGGCGTCGATGGCCGCGTGCGGTTCGACACCCGTAACGGCGGCGTCCATCTCACTGACCTGGCCGGTGACGTGACGGGCCGCACACGTAATGGCGGCGTCACGGTCATGCTGGGCGGCTCGCGCTGGGAAGGCACGGGCCTGGACGTGGAAACCGCAAACGGCGGCGTGCGGCTGAACATCCCGGACACCTACAGCGCGCAGCTGGAGACGCAGACGAACAACGGGCGGTTCCGCTCGGAGTATCCGCTGACCGTCACCGGCGAGCTCATTCCCCGCCGCGGCCTGTCAGCCACGCTCGGCAGTGGCGGCTCGCCCGTGAAAGTACGCACCCGCAACGGCGGCATCTCCGTGGGGAGACGGTAGAGGGAAGGCACAAGGCACAAGGCACAAGGCACAAGGCAAAAGGCAAAAGGCAAAAGGCAAAAGGCAAAAGGCAAAAAAGAAGATACCCGGGAGGGCGGAAGGCTTGTTTTCCGCCTTGTGCCTTCTTTTTGCCTTCCGCCTTGTGCCTTGGTTAGAGTTGTCCCTATGTCCGCAACTCTCGGCCAGGTCCCCACGCTTTCCACCGATGATGCCCTTGCGGCGCTGCGGGCGCTGCGCGCGAAGCAGCCCGTGCGGTATGCCGCCTTCTACTCCTCGCAGCTTGGCGGCATCGTCACCGATCCCGCACTGATGGTGCTGCCGTTCGACGACCACATGGTGCACCGCGGCCACGGCATCTTCGATACCGCGGGCCTGGTGAACGGGAATATCTACGACCTCGAGGCGCACCTCGATCGGTTCCTGCATTCCGCCGAACACTCGAAGCTGCGGCTGCCAGGCACGCGCGACGACATGCGCGCCATCATCATCGGTACGGTCGCGGCCAGCGGCCAGCGCGACGGATCCATTCGTTACTGGCTGTCGTCCGGTCCGGGCAGCCTCGACCTGACGCCCGCGGCCGGTGCCGAGCCGGGCTTTTTCGTGATGGTGTTTCCAGGTCTGGCCTATCCGGAGCACTGGTACACGCGCGGCCTGCGCGTGATGACCACCACCTATCCCATCAAGCCGTCGCTCTATGCCATCACCAAGAGCACGAACTACCTGCCCAACGCGCTGATGCAGCTGGAAGCCAAAGCGGCCGGTCTCGACAACGGCGTGTTCCTGGACGCCAACGGCCACGTCGGCGAAAGCTCCAACATGAACGTGGCATTCGTCACGGCCGACGGCGTGTTGCGCCATCCGCGTTTCGAGCACATCCTGGCGGGCTGCACGTCGAAGCGCATTCTCGAACTGGCGCCGGCGCTGGTCGCCGAGGGCCTGCTGGCGGGCGTGGAGGTGTGCGACATTCCCGCGGCCGACGCGCACGCGGCGCGCGAAATGCTGCTGCTCGGCAGTTCGGTGAAGGTCGCCCCCATCGTCGAGTGGGACGGCCGGAACATTGGCGACGGCAAGCCCGGCCCCGTCGCCCGCGCGCTGCTGGAACTGCTGGAGCAGGACATGCGCACGGGCGACAGGCTGATTGCGGTGACGTATTAGAAGGCAAAAGGCAGAAGGAGGAAGGAGGAAGGCAGAAGACGTTCTGCTTCCTTCCTTTTTTGCCTTCCTCCTTTTGCCTTCTGCCTTTCTAGAAAGAAACCTTCATCCCGAACTGGATGATCCGCGGATCGTAGGCCGCCGTGATGGTGCCGTAGTTGGCCGCGCTCCGGTTGGCGTTGGGGCCGCGGAAGTTCGTGCGGTTGAGCAGGTTGAAAAACTCCGCGCGGAACTCGAAGTTGCTGCCGCTCCACGGCAGGCCGAACCGCTTCGACGCCACGAGGTCCACCGACCAGTAGCGCGGACCCCGTACGGTGTTGCGGCCGGCGTTGCCGAACGGCTGGCTCGGGTCCGTGGGGATGACCACGTTGTCGCGGCTCAGATAGTCGTTCGGGCCACGCTGGCCGGACGACACCAGCACGTCGCCCGTCACGTTCGGACGATAGGCGTTGGCGCCACGGAAATCCTGCTGGATGCCCGACACCTGCTGTGCCGCCGTCGGCGTATAACGCAGCGTGGCGTTGTCACCCGCCTGGAACGTGTTGACGCCCGCCAGCTGCCATCCACCAAGCAGCGCGTCCACCACGGGTGAAGCGTTACCGAGATACTGGCGGCCGCGGCCGAACGGCAGGTCGACAATGAAGTTCGACACGCTGACATACGGCTGGTGATAGGCGGAGAGCCCGAAGTCGTTGTCGAGGTTGTAGAAGCTCTGTGGCCCCGGCGAGTCACCGGAGGGGTTTTCGAGTGAGCCGGCCCCGTTGTCCTGGGAGCGCGACAGCGTGAGCGCGCTCATCAGCCGCGCGGACGCACCCATACGCCAGTTGAACGTGGTCTGGAACGCCTGGTAGCGCGATCGGCCGCCGTTGAACGAGTAGGTGATGTCCGCAAACTCCGGAATGGGCCGGCGCTGCTGCAGCGGAATGTTGCCGGCACTGTTGTTCGGCTGCGCCTCGTTGTAGTTGGCAAACAGCAGCAGGCCCTCGGCACGATTGCCCACGTAGGCCACGTCGATGAGTGCGCCTGACCACAACTCGCGCTGCACCGACGCAAACCAGCTCTGCACGCGGCTCGAACGATAGTCGCTGGGCATGTAGGTGATGTTGGCCGCCAGCGGATCGAACTGCGTCGGGTCCGTCAAGCCAACCGGATAGCCCTCCTGCGTCGTCCGGAACCCCGGCTGGTTGGGCGTCTGCACGACGACGGCATTGATGACCTGGGGGCCGTTGATGGGCAGCACGTTGGCGCCGCCGGCGCGATGGAAGTGCACGTAGCTGACGCCGTAGCCGCCGCGCAGCACGGTCTGCGGTGTGAGCGTAAACGCCGCGCCAATCCTCGGGCCGAAGTTGTTGCGATCGGGCTCGAGAGTGGAGCGGCTTTCCAGCGAACCGTCGCTGGCCATACGCATCGTCCTGTTGACCGGATCGTAGTTGGAGAGGATGTTGTCCCGCTCGACCCAGGGTGTGGCGTACTCGTAGCGCATGCCGAGGTTGAGCGTCAGCCGGTCGTTCACGCGCCAGTCGTCCTGGACGTAGAGGAAGTGCATGCTCTGCTCGAGATTGGCGACAAGGATGTTACTGAGCGCGTAGTTGGCGCGCAGGCCGAACATGAAGTCGGCGAGGTTGTAGAGGTTGTTGGCGGCCGCGCCGGCCGGGCGCGTGAACTGGCCGTTGTACTGGTCGCGGCCGTAGAGCGGGTTCACGTCCTGTACCTCGGTGAACACACGCTGGAACTCATAACCGGTCTTGAGCGAGTGCCGGCCGGCGAGCCACGAGTAGTTCACCTTCGGGTTCCACACTTCCGGGTACTGCCACTGCGGGTTAGTGGCCTGGCGGCCGAGATCCGAGAAGCCGTTGATGAGTTGTGTCGGGAGTCCCGCCGCCACGCGCGAATCGCTCGGCAGCCCAGTGATGCCATAGACAACGTCCGCCGGTGCCTGACCGTCATACAGCGCGAACGGGTTCTTGCCCGCAACCGTGCGCGACCAGCCCATGCGCATCTCGAGCAGCGCGGTGCCGCCGGGCTGATAGGTGATACCACCGGCAAACTGCTTGTTGTTGACGTAGGTTTCGGCGTTACCGCCACCACCTGAAGGCCCAGGAATGTTCGGCTGGTCGAAAATCTCGGCGTCGCGCCAGCCGACCCGGCCGAACGCCGACAGGCGGGGCGTGAACTGCATGTCCACTTTGCCGCCGGCCTTCGGGGTGCTGTTGGTGAAGAGCTGATTGGACGCCAGGTTGTTGGTGTTCCCTGGCCCGCTGGGCTGCGGCAGGTCGTTGAGCACCTTGCTCGCAAACGCTGTCATCGGTATAGGCGTGCCCGCCGGGTAGAACTGGCCGGTGAGGGGGTTGACCACGTCCACCGCCAGGATGCCCTGGCGCTGCGCGAGGCTTGGAATGGACGCAATGGCCGCCTGGCCGCGCGTCTGCTTGAAGATTTCGACGTCGGCAAAGAAAAACGCCTTGTTGCGGATGATGGGACCACCAATCACGCCGCCGTACTGGTCGCGGTCGAACTGCGGCTTTTCGCCGCTGGC
>CAZZGM010000334.1:0-4155 GCA_964653955.1 uncultured Bifidobacteriaceae bacterium
ACTCGGGGTTCGCCAGCAGCGTCTTGTCGAGCGTATAGCGGCCGAACACGCGGCGCGACGACGTGAAGTAGTGATCGAGGCGAAGACCGAACAGGTCCTTCTCGGTGTTCTGGGTGCTCTGTCCCAGCAGATTGCTCGCGCCCGTGAACGCCTGCCCGGCGGTGTTCGGCTGCGGATAGTACCGCGCGGCAGCCACGGCCACGGGATTCAGGCGATCGGCGGGGATCCTGTTGCCGGGAAACGGGTCGCGGATGTAGCGGCCGGGGTTATCCGGGTCGGGCCTCGTCGTCAGCGGGTCATAGATGACGAGCAGGTTGCCGTTGACGTCGAAGGTCTGCGAGAAGTCACCCTGCCGCTGGAGATCGGTCGGCACGGTGAAGAACGCGCGTGTCGCGACGGGCTGGCGGACACCTTCCCAGTTGGCGAAGAAGAACGTCCGGCCCCGCACGACCGGCCCACCGACGGTCGCGCCGTACTGATTGAACTCGAAGTCGGCCTTGGCGACGTTGTTCTTGATGCTGAAGTGGTCGTTCCATGTCAGGTCGGTGTTACGGAAAAACTCCCACGCTGCACCGCTGAAGCGGTTCGTGCCGCTCTTGGAGATGGTGTTGATGATGCCCCCGCCCGTGCGCCCATATTCGGCCTGCGCACCGCGTGTCACGACACGGAACTCCTCCGTGGCATCCGGCGAAAGCGGCACCATCATGCCTCCGGAGGTGTGGTTCTCGGCGGCAATGCCGTCCACCATCACGTTGTTCACCGACGGCGACCCGCCGGAAATCGACATCTGATTCTCGCCGTAGGCCGACAGATTCAGCCCCGAAGCGCTGACAGGCCTGACGCCAGCCACCAGAGATGCCAGGGCCATGATGTTCCGTCCAAAGAGCGGCATGTCCACGACCTTCTGAGCGGTGATGACGGTGCTCTGTGCCGTCGTCTCGGTGTCGATGGCGGGATTGGCAGCCGTCACCGTGATGGTTTCGGAGCTGCCGCCGACTTCGAGGGCGGTGTCGAAACGCAGTACCTGTGCGTCGTTGAGCTGCAGGTTCGCCTGCCGCACGGTGCGGAAGCCCTCGAGCTCGACTTCGACCGCGTACGTGCCCCGTGTCAGGAGGCCGATCGTGTAATACCCGCTGTCGTTGCTGACGGTGGTACGGACGACGCCCGTGCCGGTATTGGTGACCGTGACGGTGGCCCCGGGCACCGGCAGGCCGGTCGAGTCGGTGACGAGCCCGGTGACGGACGCCGTCTGCGCGAACGCCGCGCGCGGGAGAACCAGGACGAACAGCACGAAGATCACGTGCGCGAACGTGCGGAGCACACGATTCGAAGACACACGTCTGGCGAAATCGGGAACGAACGGTGACGACATGATTGGAACCTGAGAAAGAAGTGAATCAGCGTGTTACTGCGGCGCCGGGGAAGTGACGCCGGTCGTACAGGAAACTTTCTCCCCACGTCATGACGACCGAGGGATACGGGATACCGAACAGGCGGTTGTAAGTCTGCGTGTAGTCTTCGCGATGCGGCACCGTGTGCCCCATCTCGTTCTCGTGTCCCGTGATCACGAGCTTCGGCTTGACGCCACGCACCATGCGATCGAGATGGTGGGTCCAGCAGTTCGGCAGCAGCACGTCGACATCGCGGTCGCGGCCGATGCCGGAAATCCACTCGAAGTCGTCGCCGGGCTCGTCCATCTGCCACTGGTCGCCGGTCTGCACCGTGGTGAACCCCTCCGGCGTGGTGACGAGGCTGATGTTGTTGAGCACCGGCGGGCCCTGATGGCCGGGATAAGCCGTCACGCGCAGCACCTGAGCGCCCCCGCCCACACGCAGCTCGTGCACGACCTCCGTGCTGCGCTCGAGGATCGTCAGACGCCCGGCCAGATCGGGCTGGTCCTGCCACAACACCTCGGGCGCGACGACGGGCTTGCCGGCCGCCAGGAAACGGCGCGCGATCTCGGCGCTCGCGTGATCGCCGTGCAGATGGCTGATGAACGTCGCGTCCGACTGCGCGACCAGGCGGTCCATCAACGCGGCAGGAATGGTGAAACCGAGCTTCTCGACCCCTGGCACGAGATCGTAGGTGAACGATACGGTTGCCGTCCGAACGAGGAAGCCGTGGTTGTACAGCTTCCAGATGCGCATGCCTTCGATGATCTTGGTACGCTCGATCTCCTCCACCGCACGCTCCATGCGCGCGCGGTAGAACGCCTGAACGAGCGGCTTCTCAGGCGCGGACGGGATGTGCAGCACGTCGTCGAGGCGGATGAGCGCGGCGCGACGAAGCGGATGCTCGACGAGTGATGGCTGGCGTGCGTCGAGTGTGAAGTTCACCCACTGGAGCGAGCGATCGAGCCACTCGTCCGGGGCATCCAGCAGCTCGGGTGCGGTGAAGAGGCGCCGGGCCGAGGTGACGAATGCCGGCTTCGGATCGTCGGCGCGGATCGCGCTGGTGGGAGTAAACCGGCTCCAGGCCGGAGTGGACTGAGCGTACCCGACGACGCACGACAGCAGGAGAATGGCAACGGCCGCGGCACCGACGCGATGCCACGGATAGAGGTGGAACAGCGAACGCATAATGCGAAAGCCTATCCACGCCCCATGTCGGAACGGCCTCTGCGGCGTAACTTTACGGCGAATACGCGACGGCGAATGTATGGGCCGGCGCACACAGCCGCGTCACACGCCGGATGAGCACCGATGCCCCCTGCGGCGCGAGGCCGTGCGGCCGCGTGCCGCGAGCTAGCGAAGTCGGCTGAACGCGTCGCGGAGGCGCGCGGCGGTCTGCGACAACTCTTCGGGCAGCACGCGCACGTCCCCCACGACCGTCATGAAGTTGGTGTCGCCCGTCCAGCGGGGCACGAGATGGGTGTGCAGGTGATCGGCCACGCCGGCGCCGGCCGGTCGGCCCAGGTTCAGGCCGACGTTGAGGCCCTGCGGCTGATACACCACCGTCAGCACGCGTTCCGCGAGCTGCGTAAGCCTGGCCATCTCCACCACTTCGTTGTCGGAGAGATCGGCCAGCCGTGCCACGTGCCGGCGCGGCACCACCATCAGATGGCCGGAGTTGTAGGGATAGAGGTTGAGGATGACGAAAGCGTCGGCGCCCTCGTGCACGATGAGGGCCGCGGCTTCATCAGACGTCTGCGCGATGCAGAACACGCACCCTTCGTCGGCCGTGCCGTTGCGCGTGACGTAGTGGTGGCGCCACGCCGCGAAGAGCCGTTCCACGGGTCGCCCCTAGATGCCGGGCTCCGGGGCAAGCGGCACGTCGCCGTCCACCGGGCCGTCGGGATCCTGGTTGATGAGATCCTTCAGTTCCTTGCCGGGCTTGAAGTAGGGCACGCTCTTGGGCGGCACGTCCACCTTGTCGCCGGTCTTGGGGTTGCGGCCCTTGCGGGGCTCGCGCTTGCGGAGACGGAAGCTGCCAAACCCGCGCAGCTCGATCTTCTCGCCGCGGTGCAGGGCATCGATGATGCTCTGGAACACCGTATCGACGATGACCTCGGAGTGTTTCTTGGTGAGATCCGAGACCCGCGAGACTTCTTCGACGAGTTCCGCTTTAGTCATAAGGCCAGTGCTGCCCGCCGGCGGGCTCCGGCCCTGCCGGAACCCGCCAACGGATCGCGTTCGTTATTTCATCCGCAGCCGCTCGCCGAGAGTGGCGCTGCCATCTCCCTGCGTCGACGCGTAGTCGTTCCAGTCGGTACGGAACTCGTCGGTCTTGAGCGCACGGATGCTCAGACCGATCTTCCGTTCGGACGGGCTCAACTTGATGATCTTCATGGGCGTGGTCTGTCCCACCTCGAGCGAGATCTTCTCCCCGCCCTGGGTGTCGTCGAACTCGCTCACGTGAATGAGGCCTTCGATGCCCTCGTCCAGCTCCACGAAGGCGCCGAAGTTGGTCATGCGGACGACCTTGCCTTCCACGGTGTCACCCACCTTGTGGCGGCCGAAGAAGTCTTCCCAGATGTCGGTGGCCAGCTGCTTGAGACCGAGCGACAGCCGCTGGTTCTCGGCGTCGATGCTGAGCACCATCGCCTCGACGACATCACCCTTCTTCAGCACTTCGCTGGGGTGCTTGACGCGCTTGCTCCACGACATGTCGGAGATGTGGATGAGGCCGTCGATGTCCTCTTCCACCTCGACGAAC
>CAZZGM010000335.1:0-1147 GCA_964653955.1 uncultured Bifidobacteriaceae bacterium
TTACGCTGTGAGTGGAGGAACACCAATGGGCAGCTATCGAACCACTGCAGGAGTCGGAGTCATGGTCGTTGCGCTGGCGGGCGGCGCGTGTGCGAACACCATGCGCGGTGTGGCACAGGACACCGAGCGTGCCATGGAGAACACCGCCGCCGGCGCGCAGACGTTTGACGTGAAGAGCAGTCTTCTCGCTGATGGACGCGTCGAGGCCACCGGCATCAACGTCGACACCATTGCCAGCACCAAGACGGTCGTGTTGAAGGGAACGGTGCCGACCGATGAGCAGAAGACGCTGGCCGAGAGCATCGCGCGCGAGCACGCGAAGGGTTACACCATCGACAACCAGTTGACGGTGAAGCCGAAGTAGGAGCTCAAGGCCCGCCGCTCGGTTGCCGAGATGCTCGACGCGGCGGACCGGATGCGCGTGCGCGCCCAGCGGCCCCGGCCCACGCGCCAGGACCGTCTCGACGATCTCCTGGTTCACCAGTGCGTCGGAGAGGCCCTTGCGCGTGCCGTCGTCCCCAGAACCCGCTGAGCTCCTGTCGGATCTTGCCGCAGCCCCGGACGCAGCCGGTGCCCCAGTGGGACGTCTTCGGACAGCCAGGTTGCTGGTGAGACGACGGAGTAGCGGGTCAGGCTGGCCATCGCGGCCGCTGCCGGCTTGCCAGCCGGTTGGTTCCGCCGCTATAATCGGTGGTTCCTGCACCTGTTGGGAGGTCGTTCAACGGTAGGACAGCAGACTCTGACTCTGCTTATCGGGGTTCGAATCCCTGCCTCCCAGCCAACTATCCCATTCTCCCCCAACGACTTACGGGCTCACTCCTTGGGCGGTGCCCAACTAGGGCCTCCGGCCGCTGCTGCGGGCGGTTGTCGAGCAGTCGGATCGTCGTGTCGAGCGACGCCGGCGTCAGGACATGTGCGGCCGGGCCGTTCTTCATCGACGCTGGAGCAAGGCGGGGTGGGATGATCCCTCAAACTGTCGGTCCGTCATCGCATGTCTGGCTCGTCGCGGGTCACCAGGCGGAACGAGGCGAGCACGCTCGAATGAGCTCTCGTCCTACGGTTCCTCCAGCGCGACGTTGACGGTCTCGTGACCGAGTGATGCCATTTCGGCATCGTCGCGCGAGTGCGCCAGGTATGCCAGGCCCAG
>CAZZGM010000335.1:1157-2544 GCA_964653955.1 uncultured Bifidobacteriaceae bacterium
CGCGAGCGCCCAGCCGCGTGCCCGCATTCTCGAGGCTTCAGGCTCAACCCCCGCCGTCCATGCGTCGAACGTCCCGCGCATCGATCGTGGCAGCATCCAACGGACCGCGAGGTCCGTCGCCGGATCGCCGCTCGTCAGGTCGCCGAAGTCAATGACCCCTGCCAGTCGGCCATCGCTGACCAACAGGTTCCCAGGATGAAGGTCGCCGTGAAGCCACAGTGGAGGTCCAGGCCACGGCGGCGCTGACAGTGCGCGGTTCCACACACGGAGTACGGCGTCTCGATTCACAGCGCCGTCAAGCTGTTGAAGATGCTCGTGCAGCACAGCGGTGCGCGCCTCGAGCGGCACACCTCGCCACGGGTTGTGCGGGGCGTCCACTGGCGCCGGCTGATGGAGCGCGCGAAGAAAGCGCACCAGCGTCGTGCCTGTCGTGACCGGGTCCAGCGACGCGGCATGTCGAAGACTCTGGCCAGGCAGCCACGGGACAACGGACCACGCCCAGCCGAACGTCTGGCCAGGTACTCCGATACGAACAGGTACGGGCACCCGCACCGGCAATCGCGAGGACAAGTGAGGCAGCCACCGTTGCTCGTGCTCGATCAGCTTCGCGGACACCGCGCGGCGAGGTAGACGGATGGCCAGTTCGTTCCCCAGATGAAACAGGGAGTTGTCCCAGCCTTCCGCGACCTTCACCGGTACCAAGTGCGCCAGATCCGGATGCTGCTCCTTCAGCAGCGTCTGAACGAGCGACGCATCGACGAGGACGTCGGCCGCCGGCTTTGTCCAGAGGGTCATGCTGACGACGATCGTAATCGCGTTCCGGGACGCGCCAGCCAGCTACGGAAACCCCTGGGGGGTGGGCAACTTCAGGAACGGACGTGCGTGGCGTCATGTAGAAGCGGTGCCGATCGAACGGAGCGGACGCTGGCGCCTGCCTGGCCAAGCGGCCCATAATCGCCGCATGGCAGCCAGCGTCACGCTCGCAGACCGCAGGCGCGATCGACGCTGCCTGAACGTGCGGACACGTGAATGCTGCGAATAGGCGTGCTCGCGTCCCACGAAGGTACGGCGCTTCAGTCGATCATTGACGCCTGTGCACGAGGGCGTATCAACGGTCGTGTGAAGAGTTCCGGTCCTGGGTTGCGCCGGGCGGGCGGCAGCTGTACGTGTTCTACGGGACGCCGTACCCCCGGGACCTCGGGCCAATGACGATTGCCGCAGAGTTTCCCCGCGCGTGGCCGGACACGACACCACGATCATCGAGACCACCATGTTCATGGGACGCGAGCAGCGAGTACTGGTCGCGCACGCCGGCTTCCCCGAGCAAAGGAGCCGCGTGATGGTCTACGCGACCGGGATGGGTCGTGAGGAGTTTTCGGCGATTCTC
>CAZZGM010000335.1:2554-3366 GCA_964653955.1 uncultured Bifidobacteriaceae bacterium
GAGGTCGCCGCTGTCTGCAATCTGACCGCTCAGCGGAGGAGCCGCATAGGCCGTCGGCATGCCGCGCGTGGCCTCCCCGCGTTGATCGCCCTGGCGCCGCAGCCATGAACCAGATCGGGCTCGTCGAGACGGTGGGCATCATCGTCGTGCTCGCGTTGGTCGCGTGGCCGATTGTGTTCTTCCAGGTGGTGCGGCCGCGCATCATGGCGCGCCTCGGCCGGTGGCTGAATGTCGGCGTGCATGAATCGCTCGATGTCTGGGACGCAGGCGTCTTCGATGCCGAAGAAGGGGCGCCCCTTCGCAAGACCGTTGCCGTGGCGGTGGCCGATCTGGTCGTGATTCTGGTGGGCATCGTCGGCGTCATCGGCGCCGTTACCATCCCGCTGTTCCTGTTGGCCGAGAGCGGCCTGCCGTTCCGGTGGGAAGGCCAGCTCACCGGCACGGCCGTGCGGATTGGCGACATCGTGGTGCCGCCGATGACCGGCAGGACGACCACGGCCCGTGTGACCGTGCGCAACGAGGCGCGCGATGCCATGCGCGCGTGCCGGCTGGACGTAGCCGGCTACCGCGCGAAAAACGGTTATCTGACCGGCGCCAGCAACACCTTCGATCTCGCGCCCGCGGCCAGCGTGACCGTCGATCTCGTCCTGGACATGCAGAAGCGGCTGCCTGGCAGGCACGCGTTCCGGATCGACGTGGAGTGCGGCATGCGCCTCAAGGACAGCGCCAGCGCCACC
Organism: uncultured Bifidobacteriaceae bacterium; assembly: GCA_964653955.1. Taxonomy (GTDB): domain Bacteria; phylum Acidobacteriota; class Vicinamibacteria; order Vicinamibacterales; family UBA2999; genus VFZN01. Next base: position 3,292 of record CAZZGM010000335.1, read on the forward strand.
GTCGAAGTCCGCGAGTGAAGAGCCGCCTGGACGAGAAGCCGCCCCGACGGGACCTCCTGGCCCGGCGGCTCTTCA